>QMOF01000069.1 GCA_003650185.1 Chloroflexota bacterium
CCCCCAGCCCCCCCGTGGGAGGCATACCGTGTCTCAAAGCTGTGATGAAGTCCTCCTGGTAGCGCTCGGCTTCCTCGTCCCCGAATGCCAGTCGCCAGCGCTCCTGCTCGCGGAAGCGCTCGGCCTGCTCCACAGGGTCGTTCAGCTCGGTGAAGGCGTTGGCGATCTCCATCCCGGCGACAAAAAGCTCGAATCTCTCCACCAGCATCGGGTTGTCTGGCTTCCTCTTGGCCAGCGGCGTGGTCTCTACCGGGTAGTCCAGTAGGAAAGTAGGCTGGATCAGGTTGGGTTCCACGTAGGTAGATACAAGCTTGTCAACAAGATAGGCCGGGCTGAGGCTTTCCTCTACCTCCACGCCCTTTGCCACCATCGCATCGCGCAGGGCCTGGGCACCGTCCTTCAAGCATTCTTCGAAGTCTATACCGCACCGCTCCAGCACTGCCTGCCGCAGTGTCACCCGCTGCCACGGCGGGCTGAGGTCGATGTCCTCGTCGCCAGACCTGATCCGGCAGGTCCCGAGCACCTCGCGGGCTACCTTAGAGACCATTTCCTCGACCATGCCCATCACGTCATTGTAGTCGGCGTAGGCCTCGTAGCTTTCCAGTGTGGTAAACTCGGGATTGTGCCTGGTGGAGATACCCTCGTTGCGGAAGATGCGGCCTAGCTCGTAGACAGCGTCAAATCCACCCACAATCAGTCTCTTCAGGTGCAACTCGGTGGCAATGCGCAGGTACAGGTCCTCATCCAGCGCGTTGTGGTGGGTGACAAAAGGGTGTGCCCTGGCCCCACCGGGGATGGCATGGAGGATCGGCGTCTCCACCTCAATGAAGCCACGCTCATCCATGAAGCGCCGGATAGCAGCTATCACCCGGCTGCGCACCAGAAACGTCTCCCTGGCGGACTGATTAGAGATGAGGTCAAGGTAGCGCTGGCGGTAGCGCTTCTCCACGTCGACCAGCCCGTGCCACTTCTCCGGCAGGGGCTCGAGCGACTTGGCCAGGATAGTGAAGTCCGACACCTTCAGCGTGACTTCGCCACTCTTCGTGCGGAAAAGTCGGCCGCTGACACCGATGAAGTCACCCAGGTCAAGCTCCTGGACGAGGGCATAGCTGTCGTCACCCACGTCGTCTCGGCGGAAGTATACCTGAATCCTGCCAGAGCCGTCCCGGATGTCGACGAAGGTCGCCTTGCCCATGCCGCGGTGGGCCACGATCCGCCCGGCCAGCCGAAGGACTACATCCTCGCCGATCTCGCCCTGTTCAAAGACCTCTCTTGCCTGCTGGGCGGTGTGGGTGCGGCGATAGCGGTTGGGGTAGGGATCGATCCCACGAGCCCGTAGCCCCTGTAGCTTGTCGAGGCGCTGCTGGCTGATAACTTCTAGCCTGGCCACTTTGTCTGCCTGCCAGCGGTATTATAAGGTATGTTCTCTGCATGCTGCAAAGAGGCGAGGGGGAAGGTGCGAGGTGAGCGATTGGCACCGAGGTGTCGTCTTTCAGCTTTGTGTGCCATTGTGAGGCCGCCGCAGGCGGCCGAGTCGATCTCGGGGTGGGTGGGCTGAGGTACGAGCCGGTATGCCTGGCTTAAGCTGTCCCTCCCTGATCGAGGCCGGAAAGGCTGACCTGCAGGTGCACCGGAGTCCTGTAGCCAGGCGGCTGCCATGGCACTAAAATGGGACTCGAAGAGATGCGTGGCCGGGCCACTGGGCGTGGCTGCGTACTGAGAGCAGCAGGTCGCCCTGTCTTCTGCTGGCTTCTGCCCATCGGGGCAGAAGACCAGCCGGAGCGCTACGCAGGGCAGGTGAGGTTGAGATGGAGAAATGGGCCCTGGCGGCCAGGGTAATTGGCATCGGGTGGTACGTAGGGATATCCATTGCCGGCGGGACAGGGTTGGGTATCTGGCTTGACAGGAAGCTAGGCACCTCGATATCATTTACGCTGGTTGGCCTATTTGTCGGTCTGGGGGTGGCGTTTTACGGGTCATATCGCATGATCTCTCCGCTCCTTAAGGAGCAACAGCGGCAGGACAAGGAGGATAGGTAGTGTCCCGGCGCGGTTGCTCCGTTGTTCTGCTAGTAATGGCCGCGCTGTTCCTTGTCGGCCTTGCGGGCGGAGCTATCGGACGGGCCCTGGACATAGGCCCCATAGAGATACTCAAAGTCCCCGTACTTGAGATCCACGAGTTCTTCCGAGGCGATCCCATATTTGACGTCGGGCCTTTCACTATCTCCAACACCTTGATCGCGTCCTGGCTGACCGTCATCCTGGTGATCGCTTTCGCTTTCGCTGCCACCCGCAAGATGCGCCTGATTCCCGGCCGTTTACAGGGCCTGGTTGAAGTGGCTCTGGAGACGCTGCTCAACTTCGTGGAAGGCGTGGCCGGCAAGAGGGACGGGCGCAGGTTCTTCCCCATAATTGCTACCATATTCATCGTCGTCATCTTCAATGCATACTTCGCTCTGCTGCCCTTCTTTGGCCCGGGCATCTATGTCACTGAGCAGGAGGAAGTCCACGCCAGCACAAGCGGGGTCATAGTGGAGCTTGTTGAGGAAGAGAAGGTGGAGGACGGCAGCGTGATCGCCCGCCTGGAAGACGGGGAGGAGATAACGGCCCCCATGAGCGGGCACGTTCACCTGGAAGTCGAGCCGGGCGAATCTATCACCGCCGGGCAGCCGGTGGCGTCTATCACATCGCAGCCGCCCCTGTTCCGCTCTGCCAACACCGACATCAACATGACTTTGGCCCTGGCCCTGGTGGCTGTGGTCTCTATCGAGCTCTGGGGGCTCATGTCAAGAGGGTTCCGCCACTACATCAGCGAATACATCAGTTTCGGTCAGCTAGCCCGAGGCATCAAGCTCTTGTTCACCAGGGGTAGGGCATCTGCTGCCCCACTGGCCCTTCTCACGGGTGTGATCAACGTCATCATGGGCATGCTAGAGGCGGTGAGTCACATGACGCGCATCATCAGCTTTGCCTTCCGTCTCTTTGGCAATATGACCGCGGGTGAGATACTGTTGCTGTCAGCTACGTTTCTCGTCCCGTGGATAATGGCCATCCCGTTCTACGGGCTGGAACTGCTCATCGGGTTCATCCAGGCTCTCATCTTTGGAGGGCTGACATTGGTGTGGGCCAGCATGGCCGTGGCCCACGCCACAGAAGATTAGCTGCTAGATTGGAAAGGAGGTGCCTAGATGGATGCAGAGGCAATAAAAATGCTCGCCGTAGGAATGGCAGCCGGTCTCGGTCTGCTGGGACCAGCCCTGGGGCTCGGGCTTATCGGTTTTTCCACGGTGCAAGCCTTGGGACGTAACCCGGAGGCCAGGGGAGCCATCATGACGAATATGATCCTGGTGGCAGCCCTGACGGAGGCTATCGGAATCTACGCTCTGATCGTCTCGATCATCCTGGCTATGGTAGCCTGATTGGGACGACTGGAGAAAGGAGCAGATGATGGGAAATGACGGGTTCCCGACTTCGCTTGCCATTCTTATCGCAGTGGTGACCCTCGGTGCGCTGGGCTTCATGGCCTACGTGGTTGCAACCGTGATCAGCCTGGGAGCGCCCGCTGGATGATGCAGCCATTCTGTTGAAAAGGAGCAAGTATGCTCGACAAGCTTGGAATCGATCCTCCGAGCCTGGTGGCTTTTTTGATTAACTTCTTTCTCCTGCTTGGCGTGTTGACATTGGTCCTTTACAAGCCGGTTACCAGGATGCTTGACCAGCGGGCTGCCAAGATCAAGGAGGGCCTGGAGGAGGCCGAGCGAATGAGGGCCGAGGCGTTACGGGCGGAGGAGGCGGTCAAGGCAGAGATAGAAGCTGGCCGCAAACAGGGCCAGGCTATCGTGGCCCAGGCACAACAGACGGCTGAAAGGGTGAAAGAAGAAGCAAGAGCGGCAGCAAGACAGGAAGCAGAGAGCCTCATCGCCAGAGCGCGGACCGAGATCGACAGGGAAAGGGAAGAGAGCTTCAACCAGTTGCGGCAGGAGTTTGCTGACCTGGCCATTGCTGCAGCAGAGAAGGTGATTGGCCAGGCCGTGGACAAGCAAGCACACCAGAGACTGATTGACGAGGTGCTGGAGAAAGGCCTCAGCTCCAACAAGAACTAGGTCAAGCCAATGGCCAAAGGTGTTTCCGCAAAACGGCATGCCCAGGCGGTATTTCAGATCGCGCTGGAGACCGGTCAGCTCGACAGGTGGCAGAGAGACCTCGAGGTCATGGCCGATACACTGGCAGAGCCCGGCCTCGTTGCCCTGCTGGAGAACCCCAAGGTGAAGCTCGATGAGAAAAGGGAGGTCCTGGAGAAGGTGCTGCCAGACATAGCGCCTGCGGCCATGAACCTGGCCCACTTCCTGGTGGCCAAGAACCGACTCAGGATACTGCCGGGTATGCTCACTGAGTATGAGCGGCTGCTGAATGCGCATTACGGAAGAGAGGTGGCAGAGGTATCCACCGCTGTTCCCATCAGCGACGAAGAGAAAGAGAGGGTCCGAAAACGGCTGGCCGAGTTGCTCGGCAAGGAGCTGGTGATCAAGGTCAAGGTCGATCCCGACGTGATGGGTGGCCTGGTGGCCAGGGTGGGTGACACCCTGGTGGACGGCAGCGTGCGCACCAGGCTCCGGGACTTGAGACAGAGCCTGGTTCATGCCCGGTGAAAGACGCTGCTCTGCCTGGCTATGGGCTTGTCGTGAGGGATGACGATGGCGCCAAGCGAGATACGCCCAGGGGCTGAAACCCAACCATCAACACTCTGCCCAATCAAGCTGGGGTTGTGGTGGGGTCCTGGGGCCATAACGGGCTTAGCCGGGGCAGGGCGCGACCCGGGGGAGGTAACATAGATGGTAACACGTGGTCAAGATATCGTTTCGGTAATCAAGCAGCAGATCGAGCGCTTTGGCGCCGAGGTGGCAATGGTGGACGTGGGAACCGTGGTGGAGGTGGCCGACGGCCTGGCCCACATCCACGGGCTTTCTGGCGCCAAGTACAACGAGCTGCTGCAGTTCCCCAAGGACGTCATGGGAATTGCCCTCAATCTGGAAGAGGACAGCGTCGGGGCAGTTATCCTGGGTGATTGCTCAGAGATCAAGGAGGGCGACGAGGTCCGCTGCACCGGGCGCATCCTGGAGGTGCCGGTGGGCGAGGGGCTGATAGGGCGGGTGGTGGATCCGCTTGGGCGGCCCCTCGATAGGAAAGGTGCTGTCAAGTACGACAGGACGCGGCCTATGGAGAGGGTGGCTCCCAACGTAGTCATGCGGGCCCCGGTTAGCGTGCCGGTTCATACTGGAATCAAAGCCATAGACGCCATGATACCCATCGGGCGCGGGCAGCGTGAGCTGATAATTGGTGACCGCTTCACCGGCAAGTCGACCATCTGTATCGATACCATCATCAGCCAGAAGGGTGGAGACCTCATCTGCATCTACGCCGCCATAGGGCAGAAGACCTCCAAGGTGGCTCAGGTGGTGGCTACACTGGAGGCCTACGGCGCTCTGGAGCATACCATAGTGGTTTGCGCCGGTGCGTCAGACCCGGCTGCCATGCAATACCTGTGCCCCTATGCCGCCTGCGCCATAGGAGAGGAGTTCATGGAACAGGGCAAGGATGCCCTGGTAGTATATGACGACCTGTCCAAACATGCCTGGTCGTATCGCCAGATCTCTTTGCTGCTCCGCCGGCCGCCCGGCCGGGAAGCATACCCGGGAGACATCTTCTACCTGCACAGTCGGCTTCTGGAGAGGTCGGCCAAGCTCTCCGAGGAGCATGGTGGCGGGTCGCTGACGGCTCTGCCCATCATCGAGACCCAGTTGAATGACGTGTCCGCCTATATCCCCACCAATGTCATTTCCATCACCGACGGGCAGATCTACCTGGAAGCAGACCTCTTCAACGCCGGGATACGGCCCGCCATGAACGTGGGGCTGTCTGTCTCAAGGGTAGGCGGATCGGCGCAGACCAGGGCGATGAGAAAGGTGGCCGGTAGACTCAGGCTGGAGCTGGCCCAGTTCCGGGAGTTGGCTGCCTTTGCCCAGTTTGGCACTGCTGATCTGGACAAGACGACCAGAGCACAGCTTGAACGGGGCCGCCTGAGCACCGAGGTGCTGAAGCAACCGCAGTACAGCCCACTTCCGCTGGAGAAGGAGATAATCATACTTTATGCCGTCACCAACGGCTATCTTGATGATGTGCCCCTGGACAAGGTAGCGGCCTTCGAGAAAGGCTTGTACAGCTTCATGGAGGCCAACCACCCTGAGATAGGCAGAGAAATCGCCAGTACCAAGGACATCAGCCCGGAGACGGAGCAGGCGCTTGGCAAAGCCATCGCTGAGTACAAGCAAAGTGCAACCTATTAACGAAGGTGGACTCAAAGACCTATAAGCCCGGAGCAGGCGAGGTGTAATGGCTAATATTCGCTTGATTCGCCGCCGCATTCGCAGTATCCAGTCCACTGCCAAGATCACCAGGGCGATGGAAATGATAGCCGCCTCCAAGATGAGGCGGGCCCAGCAGAACGTCCTTGCTGGCAGGCCCTATGCGGAGAAGATACGTCAAGTCCTGGCCCACCTGGCGGCCCAGCCAGGAGCCGCTGTTCACCCCCTGCTGGAGCGAAGAGAGGTGAGCAACATCCAGGTGATTCACATCACGCCAGACCGCGGTCTCTGTGGGGGTCTGAACACCAACATGAACCGGAGCACAGCCAGCTTCATCCTGGAGCAGGTCGCGCCCACCGTGCTGATTACGGTCGGGAAGAAGGGCAGAGACTACATGACGCGCTACGGGCGCCAGGTGCAGGCCGAGTTTACCGCGATTGGCGACCAGCCGAGCTTGATGGACACTCTTCCCATATCCAGGATTGTCATCGATGACTACAGCAACGGCTCTGTGGACGCGGTCTACCTTGCCTACCCCCGGTTTGTCAACACCATGATCCAGCGGCCTGTGCTGGACCAGTTGCTCCCTGTTCAACCGGCCACCATAGAGCGCCCCGGCGAGATAGAGTACATCTATGAACCAAGCAGCAAGGCTGTGCTGGCTGAGCTTCTTCCACGCTTTGTGGAGATGGAGGTATACCACGCTGTCCTGGAGTCTATTGCCAGTGAGCAGTCGGCAAGGATGGTGGCCATGCGCAACGCCACAGAGAATGCCAACGAGATGGTGCAGGACCTGACTCTGGCGTACAACAAGGCCCGTCAGGAGATGATTACCAAGGAGCTTCTTGATATCACCGGCGGAGCAGAGGCGCTAGCTTAGGAGGAGAGTATGGCTAAGGGCAAAGTCGTCCAGGTGATCGGAACGGTAGTAGACATCGAATTCCCGCCAGATGAGCTACCGGCCCTTTTCAACTCCATCGAGATACCCCGCAACGGGGATAAGATCGTACTGGAGGTCCAGCACCATATCGGCAACAACTGGGCCAGGTGCTTGTCCCTTTCGCCCACGGACGGGCTGCAACGGGGAGTGGAGGCCATTGATACAGGGGCGCCGCTTCTAGTGCCCGTGGGAGAGGCTACCCTGGGCCGACTTTTCAATGTTCTGGGGGAGCCTCTGGACGAGTTGGGCGAGGTCAAGGCGGACGAGAGATGGCCCATTCACCGCTCGCCTCCCTCCTTTGAGGAGCAGGAAACAAGCACTCAGATGTTGGAAACAGGGCTCAAGGTGATCGACCTGATCACCCCATTCACCAGAGGCGGCAAGGTTGGGGCCTATGGTGGGGCGGGGGTGGGCAAAACGGTCATCATCATGGAGCTCATGCACAACATAGCCAGGATTCACGGCGGCTTCTCCGTTTTTGCCGGTGTAGGGGAGCGGTCCCGCGAAGGGAACGACCTCTGGGTCGAGATGAGAGAGTCTGGCGTTATCGAAAAGACAGCCCTTGTATTCGGGCAGATGAACGAGCCACCGGGAGTTCGGGCGCGAGTAGCGCTGACTGGCCTGACCATGGCAGAGTATTTCCGGGATGTCAAGGGGCAGGACGTCTTGCTGTTCATCGACAACATTTACCGCTATGTCCTGGCCGGGATGGAGGTCTCGGCATTGCTGGGACGCATGCCTTCGGCCGTAGGCTATCAGCCAACCTTGAGCACGGAGGTGGGTGAGCTGGAGGAGCGGATCACCTCCACAAAGAAGGGATCAATCACCTCGTTCCAGGCTATCTATGTCCCGGCTGACGACTATTCCGATCCCGGAATAGTCAGCACCATGGGCCACCTGGATGCAGTCATAGCCCTGGAGCGCTCCATTGCGGAGTTGGGAATCTACCCCGCTGTGGATCCTCTGGCATCTACCTCTCGTATTCTGGACCCGCTGGTAGTGGGCGAGGAACACTATCGCGTGGCCAGAGGGGTGCAGACTGTACTGCAGCGATACAAGGAGCTTCAGGACATCATCGCCATTCTGGGCATTGAGGAGCTTTCCGAGGAGGACAAGCTCACCGTCACCCGAGCGCGCCGCATTCAGCGATTTCTTTCGCAGCCCATGTTTGTCGCCGAGGCTTTTACCGGCACGGAAGGGAGGTACGTTCCTGTCAAGGAAACAGTGCGAGGCTTCGCAGAGATTCTCGAAGGCAAGCATGATGCACTGCCTGAGCAGGCCTTCTACATGGTGGGAACGATAGATGAGGCAGTTGAGAAAGCCAAGAGCCTGGGGGCGTAGAGATGGCCGGTTTGACGCTTGAGATAGTGACGGCAGAGGCCATGACGTATTCCGGGGAGGTGGACATCGTTATCGCGCCGGGTATCATGGGGCAAATGGCCATCCTGCCGCATCATGCGCCACTCATGACCATGCTGGAACCGGGGGAGTTGTGTGTCAGAAAAGGCCCGGAGGAAACCCTGATAGCCATCAGCGGCGGGTTTCTCGAGGTGTTGGATGACAAGGTGGTCATCCTGGCCGATGCTGCAGAGCGGGCCGACGATATTGATCTGGCCCGAGCCGAGGCCGCCAGGCGACGGGCGG
Source organism: Chloroflexota bacterium (assembly GCA_003650185.1). GTDB lineage: Bacteria > Chloroflexota > Dehalococcoidia > UBA2247 > RBG-13-53-26 > B9-G15. Next base: position 8,946 of record QMOF01000069.1, read on the forward strand.
AGGAAAGGTTGAAATCAGGGGCGCCTGGCGTCGATCACGCCCGCGCAGAAGCAGCGCTGCGCCGATCCTTGGCTCGACTCAAAGTAGCGGAGCGGACACGAAAGCGGGAGAAGAGGCTGACTTGACGGTGCTTCAGTCAGACGATCTCTAGCTGAGCTCGAACGCCTTCCCTGACGGCCGCTACTCTCAGCAGGGTGCGCATTGCCTGGGCTACTTTACCCTGCTTGCCAATTACTCTGCCTCTATCCTCGGGAGCAACCTGCAATCTGAGGATGGTGCCATCCGAGTTCGTCTCTACGTTCACTACCACAGAATCAGGCATAGTCACAATGGATCTGGCGATATACTCCACGAGCTGCTTCATGTTACCCCCCACTTTGCGGTTACCTCTGCTCGGAGCTGGACCTTGCTGCAATCCCCAGCTTTGATAGCAGCCTCGCGACCGACTCCGTTGGCTGAGCACCATGCCGAAGCCACTTCAGTGCCTTTTCCTGGTCAATGGACACTGTCTCTGGGTCGGTCAGAGGGTTGTAGTAGCCGATCTTCTCGATGTAAGCACCATCACGAGGGGCACGAGCATCCACTGCCACAACCTGATAGCTAGGCTTATTCTTCGTCCCTACCCGTCTCAGTCTTATCTTTACCATGACCCCAGTTAGATCGTATAAGCGGTACCCGGGGGTACAGAGTTATTATCGGCCCTAATGACCAAATTGTCAACATTCTGTACTCGTCCACTACATATGAGACAGTTGGAGGTCCGGGGCGATCTCCGGATGGCAGTCTCTAAGATACTCCGCAGGCGTTCTCCATTGCAATGCTTGATGAGGGCGGATGTGGTTATAGA
>QMOF01000070.1 GCA_003650185.1 Chloroflexota bacterium
GGTCTTGTGAAAGTCGGCTGCGATGTACGGCGTCCCTCGTCCGGCCTTGACATCAGCAACGACGGCAGCAATCAGGTCACCCACCTCCACTGTCCTGCCCCCACCCTTGTGGGCAACCCGGAACGGGTACCCGCCTGTATTCAACCCGCCCAAATCGTCGGGCACCGCCATCTCCAGTTCCACGGCAGCCTGCGCCTCGTAGTCTATGGTGCCCCGCACCCCGGCCAGGGCCGAGACCGCGTCAAATAGCCGCCCGGCGCTCGATGTCAAGGGGCAGTTCAGTCCCTGCTCCAACTGCCGCCTGATGATGCTTAGCTCCTGCGCTTCGATCTGGCTGAGCAAAGGAAGACCCCGCAGTGACTGGGGCGACAGGCCTTCACCCACACCATCCCCTAGCGCGTGAAGATAGCCCAGCGCCATCCGGTACGGTTTCTTGACGGCCGCTGTGCCTCCGGGCATGGGCACGTACTCCAGATGTCCCACCCTCTCGAAACCGGCCCAGTCCCCGACAAGGAACTCGCCACCCCACAGGTTGCCGTCGAGCCCGTATCCCGTTCCGTCAAACACCACCCCGATGACGCTCTCCCCCACCCCATTCTCCGCCAGGCAGCTTGCCAGATGGGCATGGTGATGCTGCACGGGTACGAACTTCAGGCCGGGCTGGCTACGTGCCTCAAGCTCCATAGCATACTTCGTGGAAAGGTATTCAGGATGAAGATCGTAGCCTATGACCTCGGGCTCAATGCGGAAGAGGCCCTTGAAAAGCTCGATGGCACTCTCGTAGTGCTCCAGCGTCTCCTCGTTCTCCATGTCCCCAATGTGCTGCGACACAAACGCGTGCTGGTCTTTGGTCAGACAGAAGGTGTTCTTTTCTTCAGCACCACAGGCCAGGACCTGGCGGGCATTGAAAGGCAGGAAAATCGGATAGGGAGCATATCCCCGCGCCCGCCTCACCACCCGCGCAGCCCCTCCCTCCACCACGCACACGCTGTCGTCGTACTTGGCATAGATCTCCCGATTATGCATCAAGAAGTATTCCGCGATGTTCCCCAGCCTGCGCAGCGCCTCGTCGTTGTCCTTGGCAATCGGCTCTTCGCTGAGATTGCCACTGGTCATCACCAGCGGCCGCCCAACCTCTCTCATCAAGAGGTGGTGCAGGGGTGTGTAGGGCAGCATCACTCCGAGGTACTTGACCTCCGGGGCCACCTCCCGGCAAACGGAGGAACCTTCTATCCACCTCAGCAGGACAATAGGACTCTGGGGGGACGACAGCAGTCTCTCTTCCTCCAGAGACACCAGACAATGCCTTCTCACCTCTTCCAGGGAGGCCATCATCACCGCAAAGGGCTTCGACGGGCGGCCCTTTCTCTGGCGCAGCATTTGCACCACCGCACTGTTCGTGGCGTCGCAGGCGATCAGAAAGCCACCCAACCCCTTGACCGCCACTATCTTGCCCTGGACCAGGAGCCCGGCTGCCTCCTGCATGGGGTCGCTGCATCCGATAGAGGAGCCAGCATTGTCGACCAGCTCCAGGCTGGGTCCGCATCTGGAGCAAGCGTTGGGCTGGGCATGAAAGCGCCTGTCCAGGGGATCGTCATACTCTCGCTGACAGTCCGGACACATGGTAAAGCAACGCATGGTGGTCTTGGCGCGGTCGTAAGGAATATCCTCGATTATGGTGAAGCGCGGCCCGCAGTTGGTGCAGTTGGTAAAGGGATAGCGATAGCGCCTGTCAGCGGGCGAGAAGACCTCCTCCTGGCAGGCCCGGCACGTGGCGATGTCCGGCGACACCAACTGGTACTCTCCTTCCTCACTGTGACTCTCCTCAATCTCAAACCGACCATAGCCTCTCGGTTCCGAATCGGCCAGCGAGACATCTTCAATGCTGGCTACAGGAGGAGCTTCACTCGTCAGCGCAGAGAGGAACCTCTGTATGGCCCATTCTTCCCCTTCGACCTCGATCTCGACGCACCTCGAGGTATTGCGCACCCATCCGGCAAGGTTGTGCGCATGGGCCAGCCTGTAGACGAAGGGGCGGAAACCCACCCCCTGCACTACACCCCGCACGCTCGCCCGTATTGCCTTCCTGGTGCTCGTCCTTGTCATCCCTTGAACCAGCCCACGCGTACCACCGTTCACGACACAGAGGGCGCTAACCCTCGTCCTTCGGGCAACATAGCCAGTACCTGCCCCATGTCGGAGGCATCATACCCGCCAAGCTGCTCCACCTCCGCCCGGAAGGAGGGCTGCCGCAATATGCGTAGCAGCGGCTCGAGCAGATCGCTCTCATAGTAGCGCCGCGGTATGACGAGGTCATACCTTTCCTTCAGCAGCGGAATAAAGTCCAGATTGAGTGCCCTGGCCGCCGCCATGATTCCCAGCCCGACGTCAGCCGTGCCAGCGGCAACCGCAGAGGCAACCGCCAGGTGGGTCAACTCCACCCGGTCGTAGCCCTTGATCTGCGCCGCGTCCAGGCCCAGCTCCTTCAGCTTGAAGTCCAGCAACACCCTGGTGCCTGCCCCTCGTTGACGGTTGATGAAGGTTACATCCGGTCTTGCTAGGTCGCCCAGCCCCGTGATCCCTTTGGGGTTGCCTCTGGCTACCATGAGCCCCTGCTCACGATATACCATGTTCAACACCACGATTTCCTGGTCAGCCAGCAGACGCCTGGCGTGGGGCAGGTTGTACTCTCCGGTCTCCTCGTCAAGCAAATGTGAGCCCGCCAGGTGCGCCTCACCCCTCTTCACAGCCAGAAGGCCACCGAAACTACCAACGTTGGAGGAAGACAAGGTCTTCCTAGGGTCCTGCTTGTGCAACTCATTGGCCAGCACGTCCAGCGCCAAGTCGTGGCTGCCGATGGCCACGATGGCGTTCTCCACCTCATCCATGCTGCTGATCATATCTACCGACACGGTTTGTCCCTCGTGGATGCCCTCCGACCCGCGTGGGATACATACCAGGCCATCGGCACGGACAAGCGACATGGTTATCCCCGCCCCCCTCTGGAGCGGCGTGGCCACCAGTCGCTCGCCTATCCGGCCCACCTTCACCCTCACAAACTCGTCTTCCCCCATGGGTGAGAACACCTTCCGGGTCATGACTGCCTCGACCGTCCGCCGCTGTGGTGGTGCCATGCCCAGGAGTCGATATACGAGGGGCCTGACGAACAGGTCCATCACCAGGGCTGCCGACACCGGGTAACCAGGCGTGCCGATCACCGGCTTGCCGTCCACCACCGCCAGGACCGCCGGATGGCCAGGACGGATGGCCACGCCATGGACGATCACCTTGCCCAACTCGCCCAGGATCGAAGCTATGTAGTCGCGGCTGCCGGCGGAGGCGCTGGCATTGGTCACCACCACGTCATACTCCGCCACTGCCCGCCCGATCACCTTCCTCAGTTGCTCGTATTCGTCAGGCACCGGTGCAAAACGCACTGGGTGGCCACCCCACTCCTCCACCAGCCCCGCCAGCATGAGGGAGTTGGACTCAATGATACTACCCCGGCTTAGCTCCTGCCCCGGCAACACAAGCTCCGAGCCGGTGGGGACTATGGCCACCTGCGGCTTGCGCCGTACCTCGACCTCGGTTATTCCCGCCTGAGCGATAGCACCCAGGTCGGTTGGCCTCAGGAGGTGCCCCTCGGGCAATACCAGCTCCGAGGTCACTATGTCCTCGCCCACCGGGCGCACGTGCTGCCACGGGGCCACCGGCGACATAATTTCGATCACACCCTCATCCACCTGCTGTACATGCTCTATCATCACCACAGCGTCAAAGCCTTCCGGGAGCGGCTTGCCGGTGTCCACCCACTGGGCCTGCTCCCCCAATCTGAGCCGTACCGGCGACGTCTCCGAGGCACCGAAGGTGTCCTCAGCCTGCACAGCCGCCCCATCCATGGCCGCAGCATGATAATGCGGCGACGGTACCCTGGCCCAGATGGGATGAGCTGTCACCCTGTGGAGGGCCCGGTCCAGCGAAACACGCTCGGCGCCCATCAAGCCGCTGCCGCCCTCTGCCTGCACCGCAGCAGAGAACCTGGCTACGGCCTCTGCCAGGGGTATGTCTTCGAGGTAGAAGTCCTTTTGTTTCATGTGTCCGCTAGAACGGGATCACCAGGGCGCTTTCACCCTCTGCCAGGCCGTTTCTGTCCAGGGGCACCTGGGCCATGCCGTCTGCTCTCATCATGTTGGACAGAAGGTTGGACTTGCCGAACACCGGTTCCGCCAGCATCTCCCCGTCCTGCTCGTGCAGCTTCACCGGAACGTAGTCCTCCCGCCCCGCGGCTGAAGCGATGTTGCGGGTCAGCCTGGCCTTCACAAAGCGGCGCAACGGCTGTCTGCACCCGCTCAGGCGATAGATGCACGGCGTAACGAACAACTCGAAGGTCACCATCGCCGAACTCGGGTTCCCCGGCAGACCAAAGATGGGCTTGCCATTCACCACGCCCAGGATGGTAGGCTTGCCCGGTCTGAGAGCAACTCCGTGGACCAGGACACCCGGCTCACCCAGGGAGCGGATGACATCGGCTGTCATATCGCGGGCGCTTGCAGAGCTCCCCGCCGAGATGACTACTATGTCGGCCTGGCGCAGGCCATCCCGGGCGGCCTGCACCAGGGCCTCTCGATCGTCCCTCATGATACCCAGCCTGAGCGGTATGGCGCCCGCTTTGAACGCAAGCGCAGCCAGGGTGTAGGCATTTGTGTTCCGTACCTGTCCGGGCTGCGGCACCTCTTCTGGTGGGACGAGCTCATCCCCCGTGGAGATAAGGCCCACCTTCACTCTTTGCAGGACTGTGATTTCAGTAATGCCCTGAGACAAGAGCCCTCCGATCTCCTGGGCCCGCACAATGCTGCCCGCGGGCAGCAGCAGGTCGCCCTTCCTCACCTCCTCACCCACCTGAAGCACGTTCTCCCCCCGCGCCGCCGGGCGCACCACCTCGATAGTGGAAGAGTCTACCTCACGGGTGTTCTCCACCATTACCACCGCGTCAGCGTTTCCGGGCAGCATGCCGCCAGTGTGGATGAGCACGGCCTCACCGGGGCCAACGACAATGTCAGCGGGACTCCCCATCCTGACCTCGCCCACGACGCGCAAGTACGCTGGCAGCCCCTCCGATGCACCATAGGTGTCCTCGGCTCTCACCGCATACCCGTCCATGGTGGAGCGGGGGAAAAAAGGCAGGTCACCGGGGGCGACTATGTCCTCGGCCACCACGCGCCCCATCGCCTCGGCGGTAGCCACAGCCTCCACCCTCCCAATAGCGGAAAGATGCGGCTCGAGCTTGAGCCATGCCTGGCGAGGAGGCAATACATTAAGAAGTTGCGGCATTCCCAAAGAATAGGTTAGCACGCCTCAGAACGGCAGCGCAAACCACGCCCTTCACAACCTGCATCTGGCCTAGACCTCAGCCCCGTCGGCGTCTCCTCCAGCCTAGCGCTCCCTCTGCTGCGGCAGCGGTCCGGCTGCACAAGGGTCCGCCGGGGCCAGTCCTGTTTCCGCGAGCCGCTCCACAGGTGCGGCTTCTCCCGGCCCCTCGACTGCGTAACGCTTCTGCAAGGGCAGTTCCTTCAGGAACAGGGTCGCCGCGAAAGCCACCCCCACCCCCGCCAGTCCCACAAGAAAGGAATCGCTGATGGCCCTGGAAAGCGCCTCCCTCAACCCCTCCACCACCGGTCCCAGCACATCCGCCGCTTGTGCCCCCACTCCTTCCAGCATCCCCTCAAGTCTTGACATTGCGCTGGGATCCATCAGCACCTGGGGATCGGTGGCGAGCTCAGACAGTGATTCAGGCGGGAGGGCATCCTTTGCCGACTCTGGGAGGACCGTTGCCAGGTTAGAAGCGAAGCGGCTCGCCATGAGCGACCCCAGCACGGCCAGTCCCAGCGCTCCGCCGATTTGCCTGAAGAACTGCACCGACGAAGTGGCCACTCCCAGCACACGGTACGGGACGGCGTTCTGAACAGCAATCATGTACAGCGGAAGGGCTGTCCCAAGACCCACGCCCAGGACCACCACGTTCACCACGGCCCGTGCGTAGGACGTGCTGACCTCCATGCCCGAGAGCAGAAACATACCCACACCCATAACCGCCAGCCCCACCAGGCACTGGATGCGGTAGTGCCCCCCGAGGCGCGACACAACTTGTCCCGACACCATACTGCCCGCCACTATGCCCAGCATCATGGGCGTCAGAAAACTGCCACTCGCAGTAGCCGAGCACCCCAGGACGCCCTGAAAGAACAGCGGTATGAAGATGATGCCGGCAAACATCCCGAAGCCGGTGAAGAAGCTGATCACCGCGGTGGCGCTTACCACCCGGTTGCGGAACATCCCCAGCGGTATCAACGGCTGCGCCGCCCGTGACTCCATCAGCACGAACACAACGGCCATCACAGCCGACATACTCAGCATCCCAACCACCTGGGGCGAGGCCCAGTCATACTGCACACCACCCCAGGACAGCCCCAATATCAGCGGCACCACACACAGCACCAGCGCCGTAAGACCCAGGATATCTGTTTCTCTTTGCACTGTGGGCCGGATGTTCGGGAAGAACCGGATAAAGAGCCCGATCACCGGGATGCCCAGGGGTATGTTTATGAAGAAAATCCAGTGCCACGAAAGATTGTCGGTGATGAACCCTCCGAGCGTGGGCCCGACCACCGATGAGAGCCCGAATATAGCGGTGATAAACCCCTGGTACTTGCCTCGCTCAGCCGGGGGAAACAGGTCCCCGATAACGATGAAAGCGTTGGCCATCATGATGCCACCACCCACACCCTGAAGCCCCCGAAAGACGATGAGCTGCGTCAGCGTCTGGCTGACGCCAGACAGGACTGAACCTGCCAGAAAGACGGCTATACCGGCAATGTAGAAGCGCTTGCGTCCATACATGTCGGTCAGCCGCCCCGCAATAGGCACCATCGTGGTAGAGGTCACCAGGTACGCCGTGGTAACCCAGGTGTAACGGTCGAACCCGCCCAGGTCGGCTATGATGCGAGGCATGGCAGTGCCCACCACAGTCTGGTCGAGCGATCCGAGGAACATGGCCAGCATCACTCCGGCCAGCGTGATAAACACGTCCCGGCGCGGTAAGTTGTGGAAACCCACCGCGGCTGTACCTGTGCCGCCCGGGGTGGGCACAGCATCTTGACTCGGGGTAATCATGACTGTTTCCTCGGCTTTTTCCACGGCAGAGCAATATGCTCGGCCTTGTCTGCTGCCCTATCCCCATGCCCGAACGGAGACCAACAGCCATGGCCTGCTCTGGGTCACGGGTCATACGGGCACTACGACACCGCCCGATTCAGCATCGGCCACCGACAAGCCAGGTGCCAGGGGATGGGCACCGCGAATGGAAGCTGCGTGGACAACCTCAACTGGACCCTAGCGGTGTCTCGTCCCCGCCCACAAGCTCACGGAGAAGGGCAGGGAGGGAACCGTCGAGGGCAGGCAGCTTCCTGGCACTGCTCAGCGTGCCCTTGAGGGGCGTAATGGAGATCTTGCCCTGCCTCACTGCCTGTATGTCTGTACCTTGGCCACCGGTCCAATCGGGCTTTCCCAACGCGATTCGGTAGGCGCCCGGAGCCCCGTCCTGGCCCATTCTGAAGGCTGTGCTATAGCCACCCCTGCCCACCCTGGTGATCTCCAGCCCCCTGATGCTGGCCGAATCCACGTTGGGCAAGTTCACATTCAGCAGCATGCTGCCGCCGCGAATCCTGTGGGCCAGGAGACCGGCCAGCTTCGCGGCAACCTCGAAGTGCACAGGTTCGCTGTAGTCAACAGATATTGCCACCGACGGCAGGCCCTTCAGGTAACCCTGCAATGCCCCTCCGACGGTGCCCGAGAGGAGGACGTCGTTGCCCAGGTTCGATCCCCTGTTGATGCCCGAGAAGACCATGTCGACCCCGTCGGTCACCTCGAGGCCCAGGATGACGCTGTCCGCAGGAGTGCCTTCCACCCGGTAGGCGCTCACGCCGGCAACCAGCGGCTCCACTTCTTCCAGGCGTACCGGTTGCTTCAGTGTAATGGCGGTACCTATGCCGCTCTGCTCTCGACTGGGGGCAAATACGATCACCTCACCCGCTCTGGCCAACTCGCCAACCAGCGCCCACAGCCCAGGAGCCTCTATGCCATCATCGTTGGTAACCAGTATCTTCATCACATATCCCGTGGACTTCGGCCGATGACCTGTGACTTGGCCTCAGAGCTCCGAGCCGTGCCCGCCAAGGTAAGCCACACCAACAGCCGGTTGGCCGCCATTGGCGGCCAACCACCACGCCACCCACAGAGCCCCACACACCCTACTTGCTGTAGTCGTAGAAGCCTCGGCCGCTCTTCCTCCCCAGCCGTCCAGCCACCACCATGGCCTTCAAAAGGGGTGGTGGGGCAAAGGCCCTGTCCTTAAACTCATCAAACATGGCACATGCCATGGAATATATCGTATCGAGCCCGGCAAAGTCCATCAAGGTGAACGGGCCCATCGGTGAGTTGGTGCCGAGCATCCAGGCTCGGTCCAACTCCTCCACAGTGGTCCAGCCTTCGTCAAGGATGCGTATGGCATTCATCATCATCGGGAAGCCGAGCCGGTTGACCAGAAAACCAGGTGTATCCTTGGCAAAGATCACCTCTTTGCCCAGAGACTCGCCGAAGCTCTTCGCTGTGCTGACCGTTTCATCTGAGCAGACGATGGTCTTCACGATCTCCACCATGCGCATCACCGGGACCGGCTGGAAGAAATGCATTCCGATCACCTGCTCCGGCCTCCCTGTGGCCATGGCCATCTCCAGGATAGATAGGCAGGACGTATTACTGGCCAGGACAGCGTGTGCCGGGCAGGCTTTGTCCAGCGAGGCAAACACCTTCTTCTTCTCGTCCATGTTCTCGATTACGGCCTCGATCACCAGGTCGCGGTCCTCGAAGTCACCCATGTTGAGCGTTCCCCGGAGGCGGGCCACGGTAGCATCTCTCTCCTGCTCCGACAGCTTCCCTTTGCTCACTGCCCTATCAAGCGAGGACTTGATCGATGCCATGCCCTTGTCCAGGAACTGTTGGTTGACTTCCAGCACCAGGACCGAGTATCCGGAACGGGCACACACCTCAGCAATCCCCGCACCCATCAACCCGCATCCCACCACGCCTACCTTCTTGACTTCCATGCTGCCTCCTTTATTGCGCTTTTCGGGTATCTGCCTGCCACAGCCCAGCAAGCCTGGCCTTTAGCTCGCCCAGCCGCTGCTCATACGGCCGGGCAAGATCGTCCAGAGACTGTTTACATTCGGGGATGGTCTCAGGCCGCACTGAGCCAATGGCGCTGCCGGAAATCCCCAGCCGGGACAACACCTCCCTGGCCGATTCCTCCGCCTCTCGCTTCCCTCTGTCCTCCTCCTGTCTGTATTCCCTCAGAAGGCGTACAATTTCATCCTTAATACCGGCCACCCCTGGCTCGTTCTGCTTCAGTGCCAGGATTCCATCCAGAGCCCTCTCCAGTCTCTCAGGACTGCCCAGCTCGATGGCATCGGCTAGCCTGGACAGCAGAGCGCTGCTTGCCAACTTTCTCTGCTCACCGGTGTACTTGTCCAGCTCCACTTCCAGTTGCCATAGTGCCAGACCCGCGAGGTACTTGTCAGCCAGCAACCGCCCTATCGAGCTGTACTCCTGCTCTCTCTGTCGCCTGCGTTCATCAGGGGAGAGCTTACCTAACCTCTCCGCCTTCTCCATGGCA
>QMOF01000071.1 GCA_003650185.1 Chloroflexota bacterium
AGTATGATCTTGGCCTCTGGTTGGCCTACCACCTCTCCGATGATGGCTGCTTCAGTCAGGCCGGCCTCATGGAGCTTGGTCAGAAGCGAGTCCGCCTTTGCTGGGCTCACTGCGATCAGCAGGCCACCCGAGGTCTGCGGATCGAACAGGACGTCTTTCATGTACTCGGGAAGCTCCAAGCTGCCCTCGATCATCCCGGCACGGAACTCCTTGTTGCGGTGCGTGCCTCCGGGCACCAGCCCTATCTGGGCAAACTCGACGGCCTCCGGGATGACGGGCACCGAATCCACCTTGATCCTCATCCCCACCTCGCTGTCCTGTACCATCTCGCAGGCATGGCCCAGGAGACCGAAGCCGGTCACGTCCGTGCAGGCAGTGGCCCCTGTTTCCTGCATCAGCTCCGATGCTGTCCTGTTGAGAGCGACCATGTACCGCACCGCCTTGCCCACGACGTCACTGTCCGCTATGCCACCTTTTAGCGCGGTGTTGATGATCCCGGTGCCCAGCGGCTTGGTCAGGATGAGCCTGTCTCCCGGTCTGGCCCCCTCTTTGGTTACCAGCATCCTGGGGTGAACGGTACCGGTGACAGACAGGCCGTACTTCAGTTCCTGGTCTTCCACGCTGTGCCCACCCACCAGGACAACGCCTGCCTCTGCCATCTTCTCCAGCCCGCCTGCCAGGATTTGCCTAAGTACGGAGATATCCATGCTCTGGATTGGGAAGCAGACCACGTTCAGGGCAGTGAGCGGTTTACCGCCCATGGCGTAGACGTCGCTCAACGCGTTGGCCACCGCGATCTGTCCAAAGACGTACGGGTCGTCCACGATGGGCGTGAAGAAGTCGATGGTCTGGATAATGGCCAGGTCATCGCTGAGCCTGTACACTCCGGCATCGTCAGGCTTCTCCAGCCCAACCAGCAGGTTGGGGTCATGGAGAATGGTCAGCCCACATAGTGCTCTGTCCAGGTCCCCTGGACCTAGCTTGGAAGCTCAACCCGATCCTCGGACAGTCTCGGTGAGCCGAAGGGTCGGCTTGCCAACCATCCACTCCTCCTCAGAGCCTCGGACGCGCATGCTGACTCAGGTCGCGTCCTTGCTATATCCAATTCTAACATCTCCAGCCTGCGGTGGCGATTCTCGTGACCGGGCTGTGTTCAGGTGGGGGCTGCCACCTTTGGCAGGAGTGCCTGGCCAGCGTAGAGAGCAGCCCGGCAGTGCTCGGTTGATGGCCGACCGTGCCTGTGCTACATTGGTATCGCTGGTTGTGATGCAGACAGGCTTTCGCAGTCTACCTAGCGTGGACAGGCTTACCTCAGACGAGCGTCTCAAGGGGCTGGAAAGTACCTACTCCCGCGGCGTGGTGCTGGAGGCGGCGCGCCAGTTGCTTCAAGAGAGCCGACGCGCCATCGCCGAAGGCGAAGCAGCGCCGTCCCTGGATGCACTGGTCGAGTCGGTCTCTTCCCGCGTCAGGCTGCTGGCCGAGCCGAGCCTGGTGTCCGTCATAAACGCGACCGGTGTCATCCTCCATACCAACCTGGGCAGGGCCCCGCTCAGCCGGGAGGCCGTGGCAGCCATGGAGTTGGTTTCCCAGGGCTACAACAACCTGGAACTGGACCTGGAGACTGGCAGGCGGGGATCGCGTCAGGTGCATGTATCCTCGTTGTTATGCAGGTTGACCGGCGCTGAGGACGCCATGGTGGTGAACAACAATGCCTCGGGGGTACTCCTGGCGCTCACCGCCCTGGCCAGGCGCAAAGAGGTGATAGTCTCGCGGGGCCAAGCGGTGGAGATTGGTGGTGGCTTCCGCATCCCCGACGTGATGAGGCAGAGCGGCGCCAAGCTGGTAGAGGTAGGCACCACCAACTGCACCTACCTGGCTGACTACGAGAAGGCGGTAAGCTCCAGAACAGCGGCTCTGCTACGTGTGCACTCGAGCAACTTCAGGATAGTCGGCTTCACCCAGGATGTTGCTCTTCAGGAGTTGGTAGAGTTGGGGCACCGGCATGGCCTTCTGGTACTGGATGATCTGGGTAGCGGCTGTCTCCTGGACACCTCCAGGTTCGGGCTGGATCCCGAGCCCAGGCTGCAGGACAGCATAGCAGCAGGCGCAGACCTGGCCCTGTGCTCCGGGGACAAGCTCCTGGGGGGACCCCAGGCAGGTATCATTGTCGGCAGAAAGCATCTGATCGAGAAGCTGAGAAAGCACCCGCTGGCGCGGGCGGTGCGGATCGACAAGACGAGGCTAGCCGGTCTGGCGGCCACATTGCTCCATTACGTGAAGGAGGAGGCGGAGCAGAAGATACCGGTGTGGCAGATGATTGCCGCTCCGTTGAGTGATCTGGACAGGCGTGCCCGGGGATGGAGCGCGGGCCTTGATGGAGCCGAGGTGATCGGAGGGAAGTCGGTGGTGGGCGGGGGCAGCCTGCCTGGAGGGACATTGCCTACCAGGCTTCTGGCCATCAGGGGCGCAGCCAGGGGCAAAGGGGCCAATGTAGTGCCTAGACTGGCGGCCGCCTTGCGGGCCCAGCGTCCCCCCATAGTCCCCAGGATCGAGGGTAACGCGTTGCTCCTTGACCCCCGGACAGTCCTTCCTGAGGAAGACGGAGCTGTGCGGAAGGCGCTCCGTGATGTGGTCAGGTCGGTAGCAGGAAGCCTGCCTGGAGGGACCGGGAGTTGATATGTGTCGGATGTGACCTGGGCACTGTGTCGGCCAAGGCCGTGGTCGTCAAGGACGGTGATATCCTTGCCTCCGAGGTGGTCCGCTACACAAGTCACCCCGATCAGGCGGCGAATGAGGTACTGCACCGGGCTTTGGCAACAGCAGGGCTGGGCCAGCAGCAGGTGGACGCCTGTGTTGCCACCGGTCTGGGTGCGAAGGCGGTTCCCTTTGCGAATGGCAACGCTCCGGATATGCTGTGCCTTCAGCAAGCGGCCAGGGCGCTCAACCCTCGGGTACGGACTATCATCGATGTAGGTGGGCACAGCCTGGCAGCTTTCAACCTTGACGACCGGGGGGTCCTGCTAGAGTCAGCCGTAGTGGACAAGTGCGCTGCCGGTACGGGCATCTTCATCGACATGATGGCGGAGACCCTGGAGATGCCCCTCGACGAGTTGGTGGAAGCTTCGCTCAGTTCAGGTAATCCCCTTCTCATAAGCAACCAGTGCGTCGTATTTGCGGAGAGCGAGGTGATAACCCTGGTCAACGAGGGCCACGACAGGTTCGATATCTTCGCTGGCATTGCCTCGTCCGTGGCTGCCAAGATAGTTGGCCTTGCAGGTAGGATCAATATCGATGAGGAGGTGGCCCTGGTGGGCGGCGTGGCCAAGAACCGGCTGGTGGTCAGAGGAATCGAAGCCAGACTGGGCCTGAAGCTGGCTGATCTTGGTGGAGTGGACCCCCAGGTAGTCGCCGCTCTTGGTGCGGCGTTGGTGGCGGGGGAGAGGGAGCAGGCCCCAAAGAGAAAGTAGGCGATGGAGAGATGCTGGTCGTCGGATGTGACCTCGGTGCGCTGACGGCCAAGGCCGTCGTTCTTGAGGATGGTGCCATCCTGGGGTGCGAGATCATCCGGTCAAGAGCAAGCGCTGACCAGACAGCAGCCGAGGTTGTTGATGGACTGCTGGCCCGGCATGGTATCTCATGGGGTGACATCGACTGCTGTGTAGGCACCGGCTACGGGCGCAAGATCGTGCCGTTCGCCGACCAGAACATCAGCGAGATATCGTGTCACGCCAGAGGCGCCAGGTGGCTTATGCCCGGGGTCAGGACAGTCATTGACGGTGGGGGACAGGACTGCAAGGTCATCACCCTGGACGAGAACGGCCTGTTGGCAGACTTCCGCATGAACATGAAGTGTGCCGCTGGAACAGGGAGAGCCCTGGAGCTAATGGCCCAGAGCCTCGGTGTTGACGTGTCTCAACTGGGCCCTCTCTCCCTGAAGGCGTCCCAGCCAGTCGTGCTGCGAGAGCATTGCTGCATCCTGGCCCAGGTGGAGATCAGGAGACTAGTCTTCGAGGGAAGAGACAAGGCGGACATCGCGGCCGGAGTCAACGATTTCGCCGCACGGCAGATCATGAATCTGGTGCGGGACGTGGACGTTGAGCCAGAGATCGCCATCACGGGGGGCATTGCCAAGAACATCGGTGTGGTCCACTGTCTTGAAAGGGCATTGGGCAGGAAGCTTGTTCACTTGCCTGAAGACCCGCAGTTGGTGGGGGCGATCGGAGCTGCCCTGTTTGCCGCTGACAGAGCGGGGAAGCCTGGCTAGTCGATGGACTTGTGGAGGCGTTGAAGGCAAGCCACTGTCGCCCGTCTGCTGGCGTGACCAGTATGTCGCTCTTTCTGGGCCCTGGCAGACCGGTTGCGCGGCCGGAGTCGTTATGGGCGGCCCTACGGGCAAGGTTAGCCCGCTCTGGTGCATTTCCCCTTGCATCTGGGACAGCGCAAGACCTTCCTCATGCCGATGCCGGTTGAGCGAAACGCTGTCTTCATGGGCTTACCGCACTTCGGGCAAATCGGCCCGTTGTCGAAGTCTTCGACATGCCACCTCATCGCATTGCCTCCCACAATAGACTTGCAGCGAAGACGCTTTCTCGCCCTTCTAGCTAAAGGCTACGGTAAGTGCGTCACGCTGACGTCTCACCATGAGCACGCCGCGTAACACTATCGTCACAGACCGTGTCGAGAAAGCTGGCGTGGCAGGCCAGTAATGCATGTTCGAGGCCTGCTGGTGACTGCGTGTCTGTAGTGTCAGGTCAGCTTGATGGTGGCGTAGCCAGCCCCCACGTAGAGCAGTACGCCGAGGACCAGGGATGGCAGAAGGCCGAGTCGGGGCACCAGGTACATCACCGTGCCGATATAGAGGAGCCAGGCCGGAATCATGACCATCAGGCCCCTGGCATAGGAAACGGTAGGCCCGGTGCCGCTGCTGAAGTAGACGGTGCAGAAAGTAATAAAGGTGATGCTGGGAAAGAGGGCCGCGAAGGCGGCAAGAGTGCCTTTCTCCTGGCTGCCGAAATAGGTCACGAGAGTGACCACCGTCCCTCCGACGAAGAAATAGAGAGGTACGAGTCGAAGATCCATGTCCTGCCTCCTGGCTATCGGAGCCACCTTTTCTGGAGCCGAGGGTCCGCGGAAAGGCGGTTGATTTGCCTCCCTGGGGACAAGAGTATACAGTGCGCCGGGCTGAACGGGTAGGGTGTCAAGCCGTACATACTTACGAGGCCGCGGTGAGCATAGGACGGACACACCTCGGGGACACTTGCCCAGGCCGGGTGGTCGGGGTGGTCCTTGCTCCGACGGTAACGAAGGGCTGGCGACTGTCGGATAAGCGTTGCCAGGCAGTGCAGTCACCTGCTGGTATGCCTGCGAACCTGCGAACCAGGTCCCTGTAGGAAGAGCAACCCTGAAATTGCACCTGCCAATTCGTTTGTTTCGTGACAAAGGTCACATACATCGCCGGGGTAGAGGGCTAACCTTTTTAATGAGCATAAGTCAGCCATAGAAGCTCTGATGAACATAACACTGGCAGGTTAAGGCCACTGTTGTGGCCCTTCCCCCCTCTCGCTAGAAGAGTCACCCCCCACTCTCTGGCGAGAAAAAGACCGCTTGCACCCCGCAGGCGGTCTCCGCGTTATGTGCTCTGTGAAAGGTATAGTGGGCTATCCCGGGCAAATCACAGTAACCACAGGGAAAGGCATGAACGGCCAGGCCTGTGGCCGCATGTTAGATTATGCCAAACGCGAAGAGCACGATCACTGCCACTATGGTCCCGCCTGCAATCAGCCCCGCGGCAGCGCACCCTGCACAGCACCCACCATTCATAAGCCCGTACCTGGAGGCATTATATCATAAGGCCCCAATCCCTGCGGGCCGGGCCTGCTCTGCGGTTGCCATAGAGGCGACGGAGCTAGACCCATCCAGGAACCAGCGATTGGCCCTGGGGAAGGCACGTTCTGGGGTGTCATTGTGAGCGCAACAAATCAATCGGTGCCCCCCGGGACACCCGTTGCTCCGACACAAGCCCTCCGGGCAGGTACGTTGCGGGGGCTGATGCAGCCTCTACACCACCCCCTCCGCCTTGAGCTGGGAAAGCTCTCCAGGAGTAACTCCCAGCAGGGTGCCGTAGACCTCCTCGTTGTTCTCGCCAGGCTTCGGGGCCCGCCTGGCTATGCTGCCCGGCGTGTCCGACATCTTTATGGCCACTCCTGGCAGCGGCACCTTGCCGACGTTAGGGTACTCCATCTCCACCAGCGCCTCTCTGAACCTGACCTGCGGGTCTTCTACCATCTCGGCGGTGGTATTTACCCGGCTGCACGGGATCCTTGCTTTCTCCATCGTCTCCACTATCTCGTCCACCGTCCTTGCGCTGGTCCACTCATGGACTATGGGGTGGATAATGTGCCGGTTACGAAAGCGGATGGTGTCGTCCTTGAACCTGGGATCGTCGATCATCTCCGGCCTGCCTATGGTCCTCACGAACCTGCGCCAGATGGCGTTGGTGGTCACCCCGAGCATCACCCAGCCGTCCTTGGCCTCCATGCAATCGGTGAAGGTGTAGTAGCTGGCGTTGCCCTGCCGGGTGCGGACGTAGCCTGACACCTTGTACTCGGCAGCCACAGCCAGCCCGGCTACGCAGGCCACTGCCACATCGAGCAGCGCAACCTCAACCGCCTGGCCCTTGCCGGTCTTCTCCCGGTGGAAAAGGGCGAACATCACCCCAAGGGCCAGATGGCAGCCTGTGCTGAAGTCCACCCAGGCCACGCCGGAGCGGGTCGGCGGGTTTTCCGGGAAGCCAGTGTAGCTCATAGACCCGCACAGAGCCTGGGCTATGGTGTCGAAGCAGGGGCGCTGCGCGTAGGGCCCGGTGGAACCGAAGCCCGAGACTGACCCCACAATGATCCGAGGGTTGACCTCCTTGAGCGCATCGTAGCTGGCGAGCTTTGCCTCCTCTGAGCCGACCACGTAGCTGTGGAGCACCACGTCGGAGCATCTAACCAGCCGATGGAAGAGGTCCTTACCTTTGTCGCTGAGTATGTTCAGCGTGATCCCCTGCCTATTTTGCAGGGTAACCATGGTGAGCATGCTCTCGCCGTTGGGAGCATGGGGGCCGAAGTGTCTCTCGTCCTCGCCGCTGGGCCGCTCCACCCTGATCACCTCCGCTCCCTGCTGCGCCAGGAGCGTACCGGCATAAGGACCAGCAAACCAGCGGGACATGTCCAGGACTCTCACGCCTGTCAGTGTCTTATCCATCAAGTCTCTCGCCTCCTGTTCGCGCTATTCCGTTGGGCCATGCAAGCTCGAGAAGCCAGACATGGAACTCTGGTGACTGTGACCGGCTTCGGTGCCGGGGTCCCTGGATGGGGAATCTCAAGGCGTGTTACTCCAAGTCTTACCGATCTGCGTTTCTGGTTTCACCTACTGGGCCTTGCGCAAGGATGGCAGCTTGCCATGACCCCCAGGCGGCCCTTTGAGCTGGCCTTGACCGGCCTTTAAGTCTCTTCTGTCTGCTCGGACTGCTTCGGCGTACCGGTACCGTCGTTCTCCAGTTGTTGCATCAAGCGCTGGGCCCGGGCAAGACCGATGCGCAACTGCCGTTGCAGGAAAGAGGCTGATATCTGGCTGTGCTGCCTGGCCAACTGCCTCGCCTGCTGCAGCAAGGGGTCGTCCTGACCGGCAACCTCGGGGGTGGAGGTGGAGAATATCTCCTCTGCTTGCTGCCGCGCCTGCTCGCGCCAGAACCTGACCACCCTGTCGATCTCGTCCGGGGTAGTGAGGCACCCCTGGAGGCGCTTGGGCTTCGCCGCGTCCGGGGAGAGGTAGAGCATGTCGCCCCGCCCCAGCAGCTTCTCAGCCCCGACCATATCGAGCACGGTGCGCGAGTCAACCTGGGATACCACGGCGAAGCTGATCCTGGTCGGGAAGTTCGCCTTGATCAGACCCGTGATGACGTCGACAGATGGGCGCTGGGTGGCCACCACCAGGTGGACGCCCACTGCCCGTCCCATCTGCGCCAGGCGGCAGAGGGCCGGTTCCACCTCATCGTCCTTGGCCAGCATCAGGTCGGCCAGCTCGTCAATGACGACCACAAGATAGGGCATCGGCCTGCCCGCCTTGTTGCTCTTGTTATACCTTTCTACGTTGTGCATGCCCACCGAGGCCAGCTTGCGGTACCGGTTGTCCATCTCGTGCTCCAGCCACTTGAGGATGTCCACCGCCCTATCACTCTCGGTGACCACGGCCGTCATCAGGTGAGGTATGCCGTTGAAGGCTATCAACTCCACCCGCTTGGGGTCGATCATGACGAATCTCAGGTCGTCAGGCGTGTTCTGCATCAACAAAGACACGATAATTGAGTTCAAGCACACTGTCTTGCCGCTGCCGGTGGCTCCGGCGATGAGCAGATGCGGCATCTTGGACAGGTCGGCAAAGCTCACTTCCCCAGCGGTCCCCTTTCCCAGAGCCACGGCTAGCTTGGAGCGTGAGCTTAGCTTCTGAAATGCCGGGTCTTCCAGTACTTCACGCACGGAGACCGTTCCCATGGCCGAATTGGGCACCTCGATGCCCACCAGCGAGGTGCCCGGTATTGGCGCTTCTATTCGGACGGCGGGGGCTGCCAGTGCCAGGGCGAGGTCATTGGCCAGGGAGCTGATACGCTCCACCTTCACCCTGGTGCGGGAAACTTCCTCCGACCTGGTGACCACATTGCCGTTCCTGTCCCTCTCCTTTATTGCCCTGACCCGGCGGTCCCAGCCGGGCTCCACTCCGAACTGGGTCACTGCCGGTCCGACGTTCACCTGGACTACCCTGGCCTCCACCCCGTAGCTGGCCAGGGCCTCCTCGATCTTCCGGGCCCTTCTCTCCACCTCGCCCTGTGTCAGTTCCGTCTGGGCGGTCTCGTTCAGCAACTCCAGGCTGGGCAACTGCCAGCCGCCCAGGGTAGGGAGGGGCATCTGGAGCGTTGCTGCCCTGCGGGTCTGCGTGGCTTCGACACGAGCCGGTTCAACCGGGGCTGTTCCAACCTCACGTAGCTCCTCCTCGACTCTGCTCGGGGTCTCGAAGGTCGATGGGGGTGGTAGCAGCCGGACACTCCTCACCCTGGGAGCCCGCCGACTCCTGATCCAGTAGGCCACCGTCTCGTGCACCGGGTGTCTCCAGTAGAAGTCCCGTAGCCGGTCAGCAACGTTCAGGCTCCAGTCCCTGGTCTGCTTCAGAAGAGGGATTGTCCTCCGTGCACCTCTGGCACCTGCGTACATAGCCCGTTGCGAGAAGTACGGAGCAATACAGGCGATTCCTGCCAACACCAGGACCGCCACCACAAGCCCGCCTACGGCGTTGGGGCTGCCGATGATCCCAGTGCCAACGTACCCACCAAACGTGAACTCCTCCAGGGTGCCGTCATCGGCCTTGAAGAAAGCCAGGATACCCAGCAGGGCAGCGGCGAGGGCTATGATGCCCAGCCATCTGTACCAGGCGCGGAGGAAAACAGGAATGCGGCGCTTCCAAATTACCCAGGTGAGGAGCAGTACAACTGCTACCGGCAGGGCGACTCCCAGCCCCAGGGCCCGCAGCAGTACAGGCCAGAAACCAGCTATAAGCCCAGCACCGACCAGGAGTGGAAGAAGTCGCCGGGTCAGTGAGGAGGTCAAGAACCTGACAAGGACTCGCAACTGCGCCCCTCGTTCAACTAGAACATGCTCAATTGC
>QMOF01000072.1 GCA_003650185.1 Chloroflexota bacterium
GGAGCATCCGGCATGCCCAGATGGACTATCTCTGCGTGACCCGGACCGGGGGTGGCGGGGGCTACAAGAATATCGTCCTGGCACCAGCCTCGGTGCAGGAAACGCACGATCTGGTCCAGATGGCGTTCTACTTGGCGGACAAGTACTCGAATCCGGTAGTGGTCTTGTTGGATGCCATCCTGGGCCTCGTGGCGGAGACACTGGAATTCAAGAAGCTGGACTTTGGCCCGCTGCCGGAGAAGGCCTGGGCGGTGAGAGGGCGCGATATTCAGGAAGATAAGGGCCGACGCTATATTCATACCTACCCTGGCGCTGCGCCGCCGCCTCGCGGGTATCCTAACTACGTCTCCTGGCTGGAGCACATCGGCCAGAAGTATCAGCAGATGAAAGATTCTGAGGTGAGGTACGAGACCTACCGGACGGATGACGCAGAGTTACTGCTGGTGGCCTACGGGTACGTCTCGCGGGTCTGCAAAGAGGCGGTCAACAGCGCTCGAGCTGAGGGCCGCAAGGTGGGCCTCATCCGGCCCATAACCTTGTGGCCATTCCCTTCGCAGGTGCTTAGCGAAAAGGCGGACCAGGGATGTCGGTTCCTGGTGATAGAGGACAGCCTGGGGCAAATGGTAGACGATGTCAAAATGGCCGTCCTCGGCCGGGCGGAGGTGAATTTCATGGGGGTCTTGAGTCGCCACATCCCAACCGATGGAGGCATGATCCTGCCTGGGAGAGTCCTTCAAGAGATACGGAGGCTGTCATGAGCGACCTGTCGTCCATGGACAAGGTCAAGGTAGTCGGCGCCGGGCAGGTGCTGTGGATGCCTATACCCGGCTGCCCGGGATGCCAGGCCGGCTCGGTCGGGCGGATCATCGCTGAAGTCCTGGAGGAGATGCGGCTGGATGGCAAAGCAATACTGTGTGACGGCATCGGCTGTCACTCGGGGGTGGCTGTCTTGAATCTGGACGTGGTGCAGGGTTCTCACGGCGGTGCGCCGGACATGGCTACTGCCATCAAGCGTCTCTCTCCTGACAGTCTTGTATTCACGGTCCAGGGAGATGGCGACTGCATTGCCATTGGGGCGGGATCGTTTATCGGGGCCCTGACCAGGGCCGAGATGATCACGATCATAATGGTCAACAACGCCAACTATGGGACAACCGGCGGCCAAATGGCACCGACAACGCTGATGGGACAGAAGACCACCACCACCCCATCCGGGCGCGACGCCGCCACGGGCGGTGGTTACCCGGTGCGAGTGGCCGAGCTGGCTGCTACCTTCAGAAGCGTGGCCTATAGCGCCCGCGGTGCCCTGACTACCCCGGCCAACTACCAGCGTACGAAGAAGTACGTCAAGACCGCTTTCCAGAAGCAGGTCGATCGCGCCGGCCTGGGCTTCGTAGAGGTGCTGTCTGCCTGCCCGCCCAACTGGCACCTCAGCCCGGTGGAGTCGCTGAAGTGGATCGAGGAGAAGATGATCCCAGAGTTCCCTCTGGGAGAGTTCAAGAACGTGGACCGGGCAACCTAGCACCTGGTGTGTCAAGAGGGGAGAATCCATGGAACAGAGGACAGCTTCGAGAGTGGAACTGATCATCGCGGGCCTGGGAGGGATGGGTGTGCTCGTTGCTGGACACCTGCTTGCCTCAGCAGGTCTTAGCAGCCATAAGCACGTGTCTTGGATGCCCACGTATGGCGAGGCCAGGCGGGGCGGGCTTTCGGAGTGCACCGTCATCCTGTCCCAGGATGAGATCGCCTCTCCTATCTTGGACGTCGCAGGGGCGATCTTGATGCTGGACAGCTCTCAGATAAAGGCGTTCGAGCAGCGTGTGCGGCCGGGCGGGATGATGATAGTGGAGACGGCCGGGTTGAAAGAGAACCTGGACAGGGAAGATATCGAGGTGATCCCTGTCTCCGGGATGGAAATGGCCATGGAGTTCGGCAGTTTGCAGACGGCAAACCTGATCATGCTGGGGACATATATGGAACTGGCCAAGCCTCTCTCTCTCCAGTTGATCGAAAAGGAAATCCAGAGAAGATACAGCGGCGAAGTGCTGGAGCGCAACACGAAGGCTTTCAGGGCTGGACTAGAACTGGGGAGAGCCCTGGCAGCCACCTAGATGAGGAGGTGCCGTCAATGAGGTTCCAGGTGGTCCAGGTCATGTTCGAGCCCGGATCATTCATGCCGGACTACGGAGAGATGCTGAAGGAGGCCGGACTCGACGTCGAGTTCAAGAGGGTCAACTGCACGAGTGAAGAGGAGATAATCGCTGCGGCGCAAGACGCTGACGCCGTCATCGGAGTGGCCACCTACCAGAAGTTCTCGAGGAAGGTGATCCAGTCATTGCCGAAGTTGAGGTTCATCATGAGCATGGGCATCGGCTATGACAACCTGGACCTGAAGGCTGCCACGGAGCACGGGGTCCTGGCCGCCAATGTGCCGGACTACTGCCTTGACGAGATGTCAGATCATGTCATGGCGCTGGTCCTGGCCTGCGCCAGGAAGATCGTGAAGCTGGGGACTATGGTCAAAGAAGGGGGATGGCAGAAGGAGCCCGACCCCAACATTCAGCGCAACATATGGCCGACAATGTCGCGCCTGCGCGGGCAGACGCTGGGGTTGGTGGGGTTGGGAAGGGTGCCGCGTGCTCTGCTGCCCAAAGCTAAGGCCTTCGGCATGAGAGTTATCGCCTGCGATCCCTATGTGGACTCGAGTGTGTTCCAGTCGCTGGGGGTGGAGAAAGTGGACCTCGATAGCCTGCTGGCGCAGTCTGATTTCATTTCCCTCCACCCCGCCCTGACCCCTGAGACGATGCACATGCTGGGAGCTGGAGAGTTCGCGAAGATGAAGCCGACGGCCTATCTGGTGAACACGGCCAGGGGGGCACTTGTAGACCATTCCGCTCTTTATCAGGCGCTCACGAATAAGCAGATAGCTGGGGCGGCACTCGACGTCACAGATCCGGCGCCGATCCCGGTAAGCGACCCACTGCTGAAGTTGGACAACGTAATCATCACCGCTCATTCAGCCCATGCTTCCATACCGGCCCTCATGGAGCTCCTTGAGCGTCCAGGACGCGAAGTGGCCAGGGTGTTGAAAGGGGAATGGCCGCTGGGACTTCTGAACCCTGAGGCCAAGGACAAATATAACCAGAAATGGAGACAGGAGCTGAATCGACCGTAGCAGGCGCGGACTCGGACCAACGACGCCATGATTGACGGAGATGCGGTCCCGTGCTAGATTGCCACCACCGGTTCAGAAGTTATGTCTGGAAAAGGTCTACGAGGGCGTTTCTTTATGGCTATGGCGGTGGCGATCATTCACAACTAAAGACTAGTGCCTAGCTGCGCATTCGGATTGACACGGATGTTAGCACTCGCTCTCGTCAGCATACGCACAGTTATCTGTGTAAGCAAGTACCAGGGATGGACGAGGGTCAGCTCGCTATGAGTTGCCCTGGGAAGTCCCAGCTAAGAAATGCCAGCCATACCGCGCAAATAGGCAAAGGAGGATCGCTATCCAGCTCACGCTGAAGAAACGGGGAGGTGCTATGGTTACGGAGCATGATAGTCTGCTTGGCGGGTATCGCGTCCTGGATCTGACCGATGAGAAAGGTCATGTGTGCGGGAAGGTCCTGGGCGACTTCGGAGCTGATGTAATCAAGGTTGAGAGACCCGGAGGCGATCCTTCCCGGAATATTGGCCCCTTCTACAAAGACATCCCTCATCCGGAGAAGAGTCTCTTATGGTTCAGCACGAACACCAGTAAGAGAGGCATCACGCTGAATATCGAAACGCTTGGCGGTAGAGAGATATTCAGGAAGCTGGTCGAGACCGCAGACTTTGTGTTAGAGTCCTTTCCGCCGGGCTACATGGACGATCTGGGCCTGGGGTACCCGGAGCTGGAGAAGATCAAGCCTGGCATAATTGTGACTTCCATAACTCCCTTCGGCCAGAGTGGTCCGTATGCCCGCTACCAGAGTACCGATCTTGTGGGCTGTGCCATGGGAGGCCTGGTACGCATCCTGGGCGAATTGGGCCGCCCGCCCGTGCGCATGAGCTATGACCCACAGGCCTATTTCCAGGTTGGCGTCCACGCCGCGCTCGGTTCGATGGTGGCCCACTACCACCGTGTGCTTACCGGGGAGGGGCAGCACGTCGATGTGTCCATGCAGGAAGCGGTGGCATTGAGCACTATGACCGCTGCCGAAGTGTACGATCTGATGAAGGTCAACGTCATCGGTACGGGACAGTTCTTCGTAAGCCCTAGGCCGGAGCCATATGGCCTGCTCTTCCTGCGCTTCGTTTATCCCTGCAAGGACGGGCATGTGGTGATATATTACGCCGGTGGCGCCTCTGGTCTGATCCAGTCCTCCCAGGCTCTACTGGACTGGGCCAATGAGGAAGGGATGGCCCTGGAGCTCAAGGGCTATGACTTCAGGCAGTGGGACGGATCGACCATAACACAGCAGGAATTGGACCAGCAATATGAGGCCATCATCGAGTTCCTCATGACCAAGACTAAAGATGAGCTGTTTGAGGAGGCGATCAAGAGGGGCATCATGCTCGCTCCCTGCGCCACCACCGAGGAGATAAGCAGGAACCCCCATCTCCAGGCCAGGGGATTCTGGGAGAAGGTAGACCACCCAGAGCTGGGGGAAACCATAGTCTATCCTGGAGCCCCGGTGAGGATGGAAGAGACTCCCTGGAGAATCCAGTGTCGCGCCCCACTCCCAGGCGAGCACAACGAGGAAGTGTACGAAAAGGAACTGGGATTCTCCAGAGAACAGATGGCCATTATGAAGGCCCAAAACATAATCTGACACTCTAAGAATAACTCTGGATGGTGGAGAGAAGAATGACAAGGCAGGTATTTGAAGGACTGAAAGTAGCCGATTTCAGTTGGGGCGCCGCCGGGCCTCAGGTCAGCCGCGAGCTTGCTGAACATGGAGCCACGGTGATTCGGGTGGAGAGCCATCGACGTCTTGATTCGCTGAGAACGGGTGGCCCCTTCAAGGATGGCCAGCCCGGCACCAACCGCAGCGCTATGTATACAGCATACAATACCAACAAATACGGGATCAGCCTGGACCTGAATAACCCCAAGAGCAAGGAGGTGGCCAGGAGGCTGGTGGCATGGGCTGATGTCGTCGCTGACAGCATGGCCGTGGGAACGATGGCCAAGTGGGGACTGGACTATGAAAGCTGTCGCAAGATAAATCCAGGGGTCATCTACTTCAGCACCACCCAGCAGGGACAATACGGCCCGCACAGTGACTTTCACGGGTTTGGGCACCACGCCAACGCTTTGCTCGGCCTCTGCACTGCCACCGGCTGGCCGGACAGCGATCCGACCCTCCCCTTCACCCCCTACTGCGATTACGTCGCTCCGTGGTATCTAACTATAGCCGTCATCGGAGCGCTTTTGCGGCGGCGTCAGACGGGGAAGGGAATGTACATCGAGCAGTCACAGTTCGAGGCAGGACTGAACTTTGTGGCGCCCCATCTGCTGGACTACACGGTCAATGGGCACGTCGTCATCCGCATGGGAAACCGTGACCGCTACATGTCCCCTCACGGCGTTTATCCCTGCCGCGGCGTGGATCGCTGGGTGGCCGTTGCCGTGACTAACGAAGAACAGTGGCAGCGCTTTTGCCTGGTAATAGGCCGTCCCGACTGGATCAGTGACGCCAGGTTCGCCACCATCGTCAGCCGCAAGGAGAATGAAGACGAGCTGGACAGGCTCATCGGCGAGTGGACTAAGGACTACGCGCCGGAGCAGGTGATGACCATGATGCAGGATGCCGGGGTGCCGGCGGGGGTGGTACAGACAGGTGAAGACCTCCTCAACGACCCACAGCTAAAGCACCGACAGCATTACCGGGTGCTAGACCACCCCGAGATCGGCCCTCACTCCTACAACGCGCCGGCGTATCATCTCTCCAAAACTCCTTGTGACCCTAGAACCGCAGCGCCGTGCCTGGGGCAGCACAATGCCTATGTCTACAAGGAGATACTGGGCTTCTCGGATGATGAGATAGCTGACATGCTGGTGGAGGGGGTGATAACCACAGATGCTGATGCTCCCACAAAGATATAGAGGGTAGCCTTTGACACAACTGTGAACAACAGTGGCCACCTGCATTGCCAGCGTGTTTTCCCGATGCCCCGGGCAATAATGTATGAGGGTGAGATAACCATAAGAAACACAAAGCAAGAAGTGAGGAGAGCGTCATGAAAGCGGCGGTACTATATGAATTGAATAGCCCCCTCCGTGTGGAAGAGGTGAGTCTGGATGAGCCGGGTGACCAGGAAGTACTGGTCAAATTGGTAGCTACGGGACTGTGCTACTCTGATCTTCACTATATCCACGGCGACGCGCCCGTTCCTATGCCTGTCGTATTGGGACACGAGGGAGCCGGAATTGTGGAAAAGGTGGGCCCTGGCGTAACCACACTCCAGCCTGGTGACCATGTGGTGCTTATGGTGGCCTGGTCATGCGGGAAATGCCACTTCTGTGTTGAGGGGCGGCCCGACATGTGCTCCAGCCAATGGATAGTGTGCAACATGATGGGTACACTGCCCAGCGGAGCCAAGCGTTTGCGTAAGGGCAACCAAGAGCTGAACCACTTCTTTTGCCAGTCCTCCTTTGCCGAGTATGCTGTGGTTCACGAGCGCACCGCGATAAAGGTCAGAGAGGATGCTCCTCTGGACGTAGTGTGCCTTTTGGGTTGCGGTACCGCCACCGGCATAGGCTGTGTGCTCAACAGGGCAAAGCTAAGGCCCGGCGAAAGCATAGTTATCTACGGCTGCGGCGGTGTGGGACTAAGTGCCGTGATGGGGGCCAAGCTGGCTGGAGCCGGGAAGCTCATAGCTGTGGATATGCTGGACCAGAAACTGGAAAAGGCCAAAGAGCTTGGGGCCGACTACGTTATCAATGCATCGCAGGAGGACCCGCCACAGCGTGTTATGGAGATAACCGGAGGGGGAGCGGACTATTCAGTTGAGTGCATCGGAAATGTAGATGTTGTGGCCCAGGCCTTTGCCTCGATTCACAACGCAGGGACCTGCGTCGTAGCCGGAATGGCTCCTATAGACAAAGTGATTCCTATTGCCGCCTTTGAATTGCTCATAGGGAAAACCCTCACCGGAACTCTTCAGGGGAACATACGTCCGTCGGTGGATGTGCCCAAGTATGTCGATTTGTTCATGGCCGGGAAGCTCCCCATTGATAGGCTGATCACCCGGAACTACAGCCTGGACCATATCAATGAGGCCGTTCAGGCTCTTGAAAAGGGAGAGGTAATACGTAGCGTAATCCGATTTTAAGGCCCGCTTTCCAGAGGCTAGCCATTGCTCAAAAGATACTAAATTCCATAAATGGAGGAAGTGATGCCCGATGAAGCGTTTGATGCGGTAATCATTGGAGGGGGGACTAAGGCGCTGTTCCTTGCCATGTATCTGATCAAGTACGGCGGCATGAGCGTTGGTATATTTGAGAGTAGGCATGAGGTTGGCGGCTGCCTGGCTACTGAGGAGACCTCGGCACCAGGTTTTCGTGGCAATACCCACGCTACCATAATCACTCCTCTCTACTACCCGCCACTCTATCGTGATTTTCCTGAATTCTGGGAATATGGGGCCCAAAGCGACCAGTATCTTGTGGCCGAGGGTGCCGTTTTCAGAAACAACAACACCTGCCTGACTATCTACAGCGAAAAGCACGATCCAACGCAGGAGAGGACTGCCGCAGAAATCGCCCGCTTCTCGCCGAGGGACGCCGAAAAGTGGCTCAAGCTCTGGAATCTAATGCAGAGTGACGAGGCGCAACTGGTCGTCCTGGAGGCTCTGTTCACCCCTGCTGAGATGCGTACCAGCCCTGAGGCGCTGGAACGGCAGGTGGCCCTATACCCAAAAATTGTGGAAGCCGGCTTTGAACCTGACTCCCTGGTCCTGTCGGCCAGCTATCTACGTTGGGTAAAGGAATTCTTTGAGAGCAAAGAGTTGCAGTACTGCATAATGCGATTCGTACTTACACAAAGGCATGTCAATGAGACCGGAGTCGGGCAAGAGATGTTCAGCTTTGCAGCCTCGATACCGACTATCGGCTTTGCACGGGGAGGGACTCACCAAATAGCTCATGCTGCCCACCAGATATTGGTGCAGAGCGGGTGCAAGTTCTTTACCCATTGTCATGTAGACAAGGTTATCATAGAGAACGGGACCGCCACAGGCATCCGCCTCGCCGATGGCTCTCGGATTACAGCCAGGAAGCTGGTGGTGAGCACGCTAAACCCAGCCCAACTCTGCTTCGATTTGATAGGCAGAGAGCATCTGGACGACCGGACTGTGCGTCGTGTGGAGGCTTTGGAAAGCAGCTTCCTGTGCCTGATGTGGTACTCCTATGCTTTGCATGAGGCTCCTAAGTACGCGGCGGCAGCGTTTAACCCTGACATAAACGAGACCTTCTGGCTCGGGTTGGCAGAGAACGCTGACCCAGAACATATAGCCAGGGAGTGCCACTACCAGAACCTGGGCATGTTTCCTCCGCTAGAGGACTACTGCCCTGCTATTACGTGTAACAGTCTGGTTGACCCTGCCTATGCACCTCCGGGGATGCACGTTGCTCACAGTGAACAGCTCGGCCCACCCGCCCCTACCTACACCGAGAGGCAATGGCTGGAAATAAAGAAGAAGTACCTTGAGGACCTGCTTACCGTGTGGCAGAGGCATGCGCCCAACATGACCTGGGACAATCTCATCGGCGCTGACACTAACAGTCCCTACGACGCCTTGCGGATGAAGAACCTCGGGCCCAACGGGAACATGGCCGTTCTTGACTGTTCGCTTTACCAGCGTGATGTCAACAGGCCTATCCCTGAGTTGGCCAACCACAGAACTCCCATAAAGAACCTTTATGCTACAGGATCAGCTTGGTCTCCTGGGGGGTGGGCTGCCTCACCGGAATCCTACAATTGCTACAAAATCATTGCTGGTGACCTGGGGCTGGGCAAGCCGTGGGGGAAGACAGGGAAAGAAGAACTGGATTCCCTGATCCATGAGACCCGAGCCGTAGCCAACAGGATTCGAAATTCGTCCAAAGTGGGACGGAGCGGGTGACCATTAGCTTTAACCAGAAGGAAACGTAGAAGGAGAGCGAAATGGCACAGAACTTTGATGTCATAATCGTCGGAGGTGGTCCCAACGGGCTGGAGATCGGTGCCTACCTGAGCAAGGCGGGCCTGAAATGTCTGCTGCTGGAGAAGAGGTTTGAGGTCGGCGGGGGCCTGGCCACCGAGCAGGTCACGCTGCCCGACTTCTTCCATAACACGCACGCCATCTACCACATGATGGTGGACTATGCGCCTGTGTACGATGATTTGAACTTTGCTGAATACGATGTGAGGCATATCAGGCCCGAGCTGCAATGGGCCATGCCTTTGAAAGATGGCAGGTGCCTCTGCATCTACACCGATGTGGAGAAGACCTGCGCCTCGATAGCCCAGTTCTCGCAGAAAGACGCCAACAGCTACCGGGA
>QMOF01000073.1 GCA_003650185.1 Chloroflexota bacterium
GGGAGGGGTGTCCGAGTGGTTGAAGGAGGCGGTCTTGAAAACCGCTGCCCTGTTTTCAGGGCCGTGGGTTCGAATCCCACCCCCTCCGCCGCTTTCCCCAGCGCGTTTCGCGGTGGGATGGCCTACTCCCATGCTGCTGAAGGCTGTCCTGCCTAGCGGTCCATCCACACGTCGGCTAGCTGAGGGATGCCCAGGGGGCTCAGGGTGTAGTCCCTCACGTAGGGCTTGACCAGCACATAATTCATGCTAAACCAGAGGGGGACGCAGGCGGCATCGCTGACGATCAACTGCTCCGCCTGCCGGTACAGATCCCATCGTGTCTCACTCTCCTGCGCCACCGCTGCTTCTGCCAAGAGACTGTCGACCTCGGCGTTGCTGTACCCGCCGTAGTTGTTCACCGTGCCGCTGCGGAAGAGCACCTCCAGGAAGTTCTGCGGATCGGGGTAATCGGCCACCCATCCAAAGAGGAACATGTCTCCCTTCTCTTCGCCAGGGCGGTACCAGTAAGCGTCGGATTCCACCTGCACGATCTCGGTCTCCACCCCAAGCTCCTGCTCCCACTGCCACAGGATGGAAACGAGCCATGCAGCAACACTACCGCCCTGGCCAGGCACCCTGATGACCAGTGGCGGGATAGCGGAGGGGTCCTCGTAGCCAGCTTCGGCGAGCAGGGCTATTGCCTCATCAAGGTCATAGTCCAGTGCCTCAATGTCCTGGCTGCGGCCCGGCATTTCTGGAGGCAGGATGCGATCGGCCGCACAGACCGAGTCTTTCAGCAGTTGGCTGACTATGTATTCCCTGTCTACGGCTTTACAGAAGGCCTGGCGGACGTTGGCATGGTCGAAGGGGGTGCTGGTGCAGTCAAAGCCAATGAATGTCAGGCTGAGCTCGGGGAATACCTGCAATTCTTGATGCAGCGGATTGGTCTCGTCCATAGTCCGCTCCAGGTCCGTTAGGGAAACGTATGTGACGTCGATCTCGCCGTTCTCGTACATCTGCATCGGTGCGCCGCCCCACAGGTAAAGGGCAACGTAATCGAGCCTGGCCTTCTCTCCGTAGTAGAGGTCGTTCTGCTCCAGGAGAATGAGCTCGTCCTCTCGCCACTCGCTGAGCCTGAACGGGCCGGTGCCGTTGGGCTGTCGCCACCACTCCCGGCCTGATTCCACGTTGGCACGGTCTACCACCAGAGCTACCGAGTAGGTCAGCTTGGCCAGGAAGTATGCCTTGGGGGCGTCAATGGTGACTTCGAGGGTGTAGTCATCGACGACCCTGACGCCGGCGATCTCGTCGGCGTCCCCGGCCAGCATTTCGTCCACACCGACGATGTCGTTCAGGTAGGTGGGCGCCGTAGGAGACTGTGTCTCGGGCCGACAGGCCCTCTCCCAAGAGTACTTGAAGTCTGTGGCGGTGACCGCCTTGCCGTCGTGAAAGCGCACATCCTCGCGCAGGCGGAAAGTGTAGACTCGGCCGCCGTCGCTTATGCTCCATTGCCTGGCTATGTCTGGCACGGGTCGCATGTCCTCGTCCAGGGCGACCAGCCCGCTGAAGAGGTGGGTCACGTACAGGTGGGAGCTTGTGTCCTGCGAGAGGGCGGGGTCAAGGGTCAAGGGACCGGTGTCAAAGAGCACCAGGGTGTTGTCTCGGGTCAGGTCTGGTTGCTGGTGGTCTGTCTCGATAAGAGCGCAGGCACCGTCCAGACACAGGACGGCAACCAGGACGACCAGGGTGCATAGGCGAAGAGTTGACCGGTGCATGTTATGATATTTCATCCGGAGCAAACGAAGCTGACGTAACTGACCGGGGCTCTGATGTACTGGCGCCACAAGCTGTCCAGTTCATCGATGCTGAGCCCGTATACCTGGTCCAGGGCCTCCACGTAACCGTTGCCTTGCTTGAAGGCGTCCAGCAGCTCCAGCATCTTCTCTTTGCCGCCCTGCCCGGGCTGAAGCAGGAATTCAACCACGCTGTAGCTCTGGGCGTAAGCGAGGAGAGCAAGCTCGGTCTGGGCCGGAAAAGAACTGCACAGGCTCCTGAGTGAGAAAAGGCTTTGACGCTGAACGGCGGTGGCTAGTATGTCTTTCATGGAGGAGGAGAGGGGCCCCTCGGCATAGGTGGCCAGCCCCTCGTCCAGCCATGTGGGCATCTGGGCGCTGTATCCGCTGAAGATGGCCTGGTGGAACACCAGGTGGGCCAGCTCGTGGGCTATGGCTCGCTTGCCCCATTCCTCGTTGCCGGGGGCAATGCCGATGGCTATGGTGCCGTATTCCGGGAATGCACGGCCGCCTGTCCATTCCGGGGGGTAGACCATGGCCGCCCGCAGGTCGCCCGCGCTGGCGTAGATATAGACAGCCGCCTTGGCATCCAGTTGGACACCGGTGTCGCTGGACAGCCTGTCCAGCGCTGCTTCGGCAGCGCCCAGCAGTTCCTGGCCGAAGGCATTGCTCCCGTCGTACCAGAGCAGGTTGATCCGGTCGCCTTCCAGGCTCTTCCAGGAGTGGTGATGGTCATCGAAGCTGAGGATGTCTGTCTTGGTCTCGACCTGGTTGCCTTCGGCGTCCGTTATCGACCACCAGTACCGCACCTGGGTGCCCGGGGGCAGGGCGCCGGTCTTCCTCATGTCCCACTTCCATGAGGTATCGACCTCTGGCGAGGGCTCAAATCGGGGAAAGGCTATACTGGTGATGGGGATGGCGCTGCGCTTCTCCACCTGGTAGCTCAGGGCGATTCTGGAGATATCGGCTTTTGCCTGCACCTCCAGCCGAAAGTCGATAGAGTCAGGGAACTGGACCTCAGGCTCGGTGAGCAGGACAGTGAACCCGTCGATGATCGTGGGCCCTGCGGTGGGGGCAGATTCGTCGGTCACCAGGCCACACCGGGTGGAGAAGACCAGCGACAAGAGCAGAAGGCCGAGCAGGGCACCCTTCCTCATCATCGCTTCCGCGTGCCTTCTGTGATGAGCATTGACGACTTCTCTGCTGCGTCCTCTTCGTCGGTGTCGATCCAGTAGACTCTCTTGTCTGTAAGGCGAAACCAGGCGTACTGGTGGCGGGCGAAGCGGTGGGTCTCGAACTTGATTT
The DNA here is from genome assembly GCA_003650185.1 of Chloroflexota bacterium. GTDB lineage: Bacteria > Chloroflexota > Dehalococcoidia > UBA2247 > RBG-13-53-26 > B9-G15. Next base: position 3,078 of record QMOF01000073.1, read on the forward strand.
GCTGCACCGCCGTGGCCAGGTCCGTCTCGCCCAGAAGAAACTTCCCCACCTGTCTATACCCTACACTTGACATGGCAGGCAGATCAAATCCGTAGCCGCGCTCCATCAGCCCACGTACTTCGTCTACCAGCCCCTGCTGTATCATGTTGTCAACCCGGGCGTCTATCCTCTGGTATAGATGGTCTCTGCGGCAGGTCAGTCCGATGATCAAGGTATCGAAGGGAAGCCCCTGTTTGGTCTTGATCTCCGAGAAGGGGGCGCCGGTTGCCTGGCACACCTCCAGAGCCCTGATGACGCGTCGCACATTTCGGAGGTCTATGTTTCTGGCTGCTTCCGGGTCTAGTTCCTGGAGGCGCCGGTAGAGTGACTCAGCCCCCTCGGTGGCAGCCAGCTCCTCCATCTGGCGCCTGAAGCGGGGGTCGGGGGGGACGCGGGGGATCCGCCAGTTTTCGATGACAGACCACACGTAGAGCCCGCTGCCGCCCACCAGAAGCGGCTGCTTGCCTCGACGGAGGATGTCCTCGATGGCTGCGTAGGCCAGCGACTGGTAAAGAGCCAGGCTGAAGGGGACGTCGGGGTCCACGATGTCGATGAGGTGGTGCGGCACAGAGGACCGCTCCTGGAGGCCCGGCTTCGCCGTGCCGATGTCCATGTAGCGATAGACCTGACGGCTATCGGCGTTGACTATCTCTGCATCGAGGGCCCGCGCTAGTCCGAGAGCAAGTCGGCTCTTGCCCATGGCCGTGGGCCCAACGATGGCAATCAGCCGCTTCATCGGCGCCTGACACGGGATGTCTGTTCAACGATGCTGACAAACTCGGGCGCTTTGAGGCTAGCGCCACCCACCAGGGCTCCATCAATTTCAGGCTGAGATACAAACTCGGCGATGTTGGCTGCGGTGACGCTTCCGCCGTACTGGATACGCGTTCCTGCAGCGAAGTCCGCACCATAGAGACTGGCCAGTGTCTCCCTGATGAGCCCTATGGTAGCGTTGGCCTGCTCGCCGGTGGCCGCCTTCCCTGTGCCGATGGCCCACACCGGTTCATACGCAACCACCAGACCGTCGGGAGTATCGACACCTACCAATGCTTCCCTGACCTGTCTGGTGACGACCTCCTCTGTCTTGCCCGCCTCGTGCTCCTCCAGGCGCTCTCCGACGCACAGGATGGGAAGGAGTCCCGCCCCCACTGCCGCTTTGACCTTTCGATTGACGATTTCGTCGGTCTCGCCGAAGTACTGGCGCCGCTCCGAGTGTCCCAGGATAACATATTCACACAGTCCTGCCAGCATGTTGGGGGAAACCTCGCCGGTGTAGGCCCCTTTCTCCTCGTAATACATGTTCTGCGCTCCAAGCCTGACCGACGTGGCAGCTATGATACCTTTGACGGCAGAGAGTGATACGAAAGGAGGGCAGAGTACCTTCTCCACGCCGTCTATACCATGCAATCTGTCCCGCATTTCCTTGACCAGTTCCACGGCCTGGTCGATGTTGGTGTTCATTTTCCAGTTCCCGGCAATTATCGGTAGACGCACTTGTGTCCTCCTCAGGCTCCGAATTTGGTGAGCTTCAAGGCGTGGGCCAGGGCCAGGGGCATGAGCGCCAGGCTAGGCAGGTGTCCCAGCCCGCCCCTGGCGCAGGCCCGCTCCGAGAACTCGTTTGCCTCATCAGTCCGGCACCACGGTGAGCACAGCACAAGCGGCACGGGGTGCCAGCTATGGGCCTTCAGTGCGGCCGGCGTGGAGTGGTCACCGGTAACGACGATCACTTCTGGCTCCAGTCCGGTCAGTGCTGGCAAGGCTGCGTCAACCTCCTCTATCACACGGACCTTTTCCTCGAAATTGCCGTCCTCACCAGCCGCGTCTGCCTGCTTTATGTGCAGGAAGAAGAAGTCGTAGCTGGCATAGTGCTGCGACAGGGTGGCAAACTCGTCCGCTATGGAGCTGGCAATGTCTATGTTGACCACTTCCATGCCGACCAGCTTGGCCAGGCCGCGATACATAGGGTAGGTGGCAACAGCCAGAGGGTTGAGCTTGTAGATGGTGCGCATGGATGGAATGGCCGGATGCTGGGAGAAGCCCCGCAGCAACACCATGTTGGCCGGGTACGAGTCAGACAGGATGGCTTTCGCCTGGCGGACCCACTCCGCAGCGAGCGCAGCGGTCTGCTCTGCCTCGGGCGAAAGAGCCATGATCGGGTTTGGTTCGAGTCCCGTCTGGCTGGGGTCAGACTCGGTGATATCGGGGTGCAGGCCGGTGCCGCGGAGCACCAGCAGAAACCGGTGCCCCCTGACCGGGGAGAGCAGCGCTTGAGCCCCGTTGAGTTTGATCTGGGAAAGGAGTTGACATAGCCTGGTGCACTCTTCGGTGGGGATGCGTCCGGCACGGCGGTCCGTGATCACGCCGGTACGGTCGACGGTACAGAAGTTGCCTCTGGCGGCCACGTCTCCCTCTTGCAGCGGGAAGTCTATACCCAACGCCTCGAGGATGCCCCTGCCGATAACGAACCGGAAGGGGTCGTAGCCGAAAAGCGCCAGGTGGGCCGGCCCGCTGCCGGGGGTAAGGCCAGGGCCGAGGGGGTCGATAAGGCCGCAAATGCCTTTCTTCGCCAGGTTATCCAAGTTTGGGGTCCTGGCACTCTCCAGTTCCGTTTGGCCCGTCTCAGGATGGGGCAGGCCACCCAGACCATCCACCACTACCAGGACAATCTTGGACGAGTTGGGCAGCGCAAGTCTCTCGATTTGCTCCTGGTTCATTCCTGCTTGTCAAGCAAGGCGTCCACACCTGGCAGGGGCTTGCCCTCGAGGAACTTGAGGGAAGCTCCGCCGCCGGTAGAGACGTGGGTCATCTTGTGCACCAGTCCCAATTCCTGTACGGCCTCTGCCGTGGAGCCACCCCCGATGACCGTGTTGGCATCCAGGTCCGCAATAACCTCTGCCAGGGCTTGTGTCCCCTTTCGAAAGTTTGGGAACTCGAATACGCCAACCGGGCCGTTCCAGATGACTGTTTTGCTCTTTCGCAGCTTGGCTGCGAACTGTTTTATCGTCTCCGGGCCGATATCCATCAAGTACCAGCCATGAGGCACGTTCTTGATGGAGACGGTCCTGAATTTGGCCTCAGCATCAAACTTGTTGGCCACGACAACATCGGACGGCAGGAGCAGGTGCACTCCCTTCTCCATGGCCTTGTCAATCAGCTTCTGGGCCAGCCCTACTTTTTCCTCCTCCACCAGTGACTCGCCTGTTTCGTACTTCAGCGACTTCAGAAAGGTAGTGCCCATGCCGCCGCCGATCAGCAGGGAATCCACCTTGTCCAGTATGTTTTCAAGCACCCCCATCTTGTCGCTTATCTTCGCTCCGCCTATCAGAGCAGTAAAGGGCCGGTCAGGCTTGTTGAGGGCTTTGTCCATGATCTCCAGTTCTTTCTCGATAAGGAAACCAGCCACCGCTGGCAGGTACCTGGTAACACCCACTGTGGAGGCGTGTGCTCGATGGGCAGTGCCAAATGCATCGTTGACGAAAACGTCCGCCAGTTTTGCCAGGGCCTGGGCGAAGGCGGGGTCGTTCTTCTCCTCTTCTGGGTGGAAGCGCAAGTTCTCCAGCATGAGGACTCCACCTTCGTCAAGCGTGGAGACCATCTCTTCGACCTCCGGCCCCACGCAGTCGGGGGCCATCTTCACCTCCTGGTCAAGAAGCTGAGAAAGGCGCTGGGCCACGGGGGCAAGTGTTAGCGCCTGGTCCTTATTCGTGGGCCGCCCTAGGTGAGAGCACAACACAACTCTTGCTCGGTTGTCGCACAGGTAGCTGACCGTTGGTAGCGCCACCCTGATCCGGGTGTCATCGGCGATGGCCCCGGTCTGTGGGTCCAACGGAACATTGAAGTCTACCCTGAGCAGCACCCTCTTTCCCAGTACATCGATGTCTCGAACTGTCTTCTTGTTCAAGGTCTCCCCTCCTTATTCCTCTGCTTGTCGCCAACCAAGGCCTCCAGCCGTTCCTTGATTTGCCTGGCCTGGTCGGCTGCCTCCGGTGCAGACGCGAAGACCCCAGCTCCCGATCGGTCAGCCTGGGCGATGGTTGGGCTGTAGTCGATGAAGCCGAGGACATCGAAGTCCGGCAAGCCTTCGACGATGAACCTGTGATCAGCGTCACTTTGCGTCTTTGACCCGGCCACATAGCAGTGCGTGATACCCAGATCGCGGGCCAGGCTTCTCACTGCCCTGGCCGTCTGGAAACTTCTCTTCCCTGGTTCTACCACCACTACGAAGGCATCCACGCCGCGGGCGGTGCCCCTGCCCAGATGCTCCAGCCCGGCGTCCATGTCCATGATGACGACCTCGGAGCGCTGAAGAAGCAAGTGTCCAAGCAGGCCCGCCAGGAGGGCGCTCTCGGGGCAGACACAGCCCGTGCCCCCGCCTTTGACCGTCCCCATTACCATGAGCCGGACGTTGTCTGTTTGCACTGAGAACCGGTCAGGTATATCGTCAACCCTGGGATTGAGTTTAAAGAAGGCACCAACGGTGCCTGGCTTGGCTCCGGTCCTTTCCTCAATCAGGTCTTTCAGGTTGGAGATGGGCACAATGTCACCGGCGTGCTCTGGATCAATGCCTAGCGCTGAAGCCAGGTTGGCATCGGGGTCAGCGTCGATGGCAATGACATTCTTGCCCTCTGCCGCGTACACCCCTGCAAGCAAAGCAGCCAACGTGGTCTTGCCGACGCCCCCTTTACCAGCGATAGCCAGTCTCACTATTTCCCTTCCTCGCCGTTACAGTAAGACTCCATCCAACAGTATAGTGGCCACAATATGGGTTGGCAACGTTGCTGGCGCGGCAGGGGGCAACGTACGTCCACTCGGCGAAGAGTGGACGTGGACGCCCTCGAGAATATGCATTAAAATCGAGGTGGCCGGCGTTTTGACTCGCGTAGGGAAAAGACACACATGAAGGTTCGCTTGTGCTGCGCCGGTAGCTCTGGTCATGGACTTTGCGGCAGCAAGAGCTGAGCTGGTTGAGCACCTTCGCTATGAGATCAAGGACGAAAGGGTTCTGGGAGCCATGCTGCGTGTTCCCAGAGAGGTGTTTGTTCCTAAGGCCTGCCAGGACGCGTCCTACGAGGATAGGCCCCTTCCCATAGGTCACGGTCAGACGATCTCGCAGCCTCTAATTGTCGCCATGATGATCGAAGCTCTGGAGTTGAAGGGCGACGAGAAGGTGCTAGAGATCGGCACGGGCAGCGGATACCAGGCGGCTATCCTGGCCGAGCTGTGCCGTTGGGTGGTCACGGTTGAGAGGCATAGCGATCTTGCAGAGAAGGCCAGGCAGGTGCTCGACAGTCTGGGTTACAGGAACATCGAGGTCCATCTGGCCGGGGACCGACTCGGTTGGCCTGAGGGGGCACCATACGATGCCATAGTAGTAGCTGCCGGGGCTCCCAGAGTCCCTAAAGGGCTGGTCGCCCAACTGGCTCCCGGCGGCCGACTGCTGATCCCGGTCGGTTCACGCTACGAGCAGCAATTGCTGAAGGTGACAGAGCGGCACGGGATAACAGAGATTGAAGACCTGGGTCCTTGCCGCTGGGTCCCTCTCATCGGCGAGGAAGCCTGGGACGCGGACTGACCGGTTGCCCACTGCATATCCGCCAATCCAACAAGGTAGCTACAATCCTCCGGAATACTTCAGGCAAGGCCCACCGCACCCTTCCTCCTCAGGCATGTGGGTGATATAATGATGGCGGTCTCCGCTGAGAAGCGACTTATGTTCACCCACCTTCACGTTCACACAGAATACAGCCTGCTTGATGGCTTTTGCCGCATCCCCCGATTGATATCCAGGGCCAGGGAGCTTGGCTTCAATGCCCTGGCGATCACCGACCACGGGTCGATGTACGGTGTGATCCAGTTCTACCTGGCAGCCAAGGAAGCCGGCATAAAGCCGATCATCGGCTGCGAGGTCTACATGGCGCCGTCGAGCCGCCATGGCCGCACCTCGGCAGACAAAAACCCTCGCCATCTCGTCCTTCTGGCCAGGAATGCAGAGGGCTATCGCAACCTGGTGCAACTGGTCACCAGAGCCCACCTGGAAGGCTTCTACTATAAACCGAGGGTGGACAAGGAGCTTCTGGCCCAGTACAGCCAGGGACTGGTTGCCCTTTCCGGTTGTATTAACGGGGAGATCGCCAGCCTCATCCTGGAGGGAAGGGCCCAGGATGCCAGAGAGAGCGCGCTTTGGTACAAAGAGGTCTTCGATGATTTCTACCTGGAGGTGCAGAGGCAGCCCATCCCGGAGGTAGAGCAGGTCAATGCTGGGCTCGTTGCTTTGAGCGCCGAGCTGAACATACCGCTGGTGGCCACAAATGACGTGCACTACGTGGACAGGGAAGACGCGTCGTCGCACGACCTCCTCCTCTGTATCCAGACCAATGCCTCCGTGCATGACGAGCGCCGGTTGAGGA
>QMOF01000074.1 GCA_003650185.1 Chloroflexota bacterium
ACAAGCACGGCCAGGTGTTGTCCACGTCGAGCATTGCGCCGGGGCTGGACTACCCGGGGGTGGGACCGGAACACAGCTACTACAAGGATACCGGACGGGCTACCTACGTGGCAGTGGACGACACCCAGGCCCTGGAGGGGTTCAAGCTTCTGTGCCAGACCGAAGGAATCATCCCTGCGCTCGAGTCTGCCCACGCCATTTACTACGCGGCAAGAATGGCCTCGGAGTTGCCGCCTGAAACGCTGATAGTGGTCAACCTGTCCGGGCGAGGGGACAAAGACCTCGATATCGTGGCGGAAGCGTTGGAGGAGCGAGGGTGAGCCGGATCGGCAGCGCGCTGGCCAGGCGCAAGGCACTCATTGCCTACCTCACCGTGGGTTACCCGTCGCTGGACGCCACATTGGAGATCGTTCCCGCCCTGGCCGACTGGGGGTGCGACATGGTAGAGCTCGGCATCCCCTTCTCTGACCCGCTGGCAGACGGCGCCACTATCCAGAAATCGAGCCACCTGGCACTGCAAAGCGGCGTCACACCAGAGCAGTGCCTCGACGTCGCATCAAAACTGAGGCACCGGGTGGACATACCGCTGCTGTTTATGACTTACTATAATCCGGTGTTCAGCTTGGGTGTGGACGCCTTCTGCCGTGCTTCCGTCCGGGCAGGCATCGATGGCCTGATAATACCTGACCTGCCCCCCGAGGAGGGCAGCGAAATAGAAAGGCAAGCGTCTTCCGTCGGTATTGATCTGGTCTACCTCCTGGCGCCCACCAGCAGCGACGAGCGCATCGAGTTGGTAGCCGAGCGTTCACGGGGGTTTATCTACGTCGTGTCACTGGTCGGAGTCACCGGAGCAAGGGCCACCCTGCCCGATGGACTGGAGGCATTCGTGGCCTCGGTGAGGAAGAGGACCTCCACACCCCTGGCAGTCGGTTTTGGCGTCTCGACCCCGGAACAAGCCGCCAGAGTGGCCAGTATAGCCGATGGGGTCATAGTGGGCAGTCGACTCATCCAGCTAATCGAATGTCTCCCATCTCCGGAACCAGGCAAGTTCGTCAGAGACCTGAGACGCGCTCTGGATGCTTCCGAACCGCCGGGATGAAAGCAGCAGTAGACTTCGGGACACAGGCCCCCTGCTGAGGGTCAAGAATAACTAGCCATAAGGAGGAGAGAATGGAACAAACAAAATTCATCCTGAACGAGCAGGAGATGCCTACTTCCTGGTACAACGTGCAGGCAGACCTGCCGGAGCCGCTGCCACCTCTACGACACCCGGTCACCAAGGAGCCCACCATACTACCTCCCCCGCTGTTCCCCGCATCGCTCAACGAGCAGGAGCACAGCAAGGAGCGCTACATCGAGATACCGGAGGAAGTGCAGAACATCTACCGTATGTGGAGGCCTACTATCCTGCACCGGGCTCACCGTCTGGAGAAGGCGTTGGACACCCCGGCCAAGATATTCTACAAGTATGAGGGCACCAGCCCCGCGGGCAGCCACAAACTCAATACGGCGGTCGCGCAGGCCTACTATGGCAAGCAGGCGGGGGCCAAGCGCCTGGCCACCGAGACGGGTGCCGGACAATGGGGCAGCGCCCTGTCCATGGGATGCGCCTTTATGGGCCTGGAGTGCAAGGTCTACATGGTCAAGGTGAGCTACTACCAGAAGCCGTACCGTCGCGTCCTGATGGAGACCTTCGGGGCAACCGTGGTGCCCAGTCCCAGCACCGAGACCGAGATAGGCCGCCGCATCCTGGCGGAGGACCCAGAGTCCACCGGAAGCCTGGGCATTGCCATAAGTGAGGCTGTGGAAGACGCTGCCGGGCGCGACGACACCTTCTACTCCCTGGGCAGTGTTCTCAACCATGTGTTGATGCACCAGACAATCATAGGCCAGGAAGCAAAGAAGCAGATGGAAAAGGCAGACGCATATCCCGACATCATCGTCGGCTGCATCGGTGGGGGCAGCAACTTCGCCGGCATGTTCCTGCCCTTTGTACCGGACAAGTTGAAGGGACAGAAGGTGCAAATCGTGTGCGTTGAGCCCGAAGCTTGCCCCACGGTGACCAAAGGTCCCTATGCATGGGATTACGGTGACGTGGCCGGAATGGCCCCCATAGCCAGGATGTACACCCTTGGGCACGCCTTCGTACCGCCCCCGGTGCACGCTGGCGGGCTGCGCTACCACGGCATGGCCCCCATAGTATGCCACTTGGTGAAGCTGGGCCTGATCGAAGCCAGGGCCGAGCATCAGGTAGCCGTGTTCAAGAGCGCCGTCGACTTTGCACGCGCTGAGGGTATCATTCCAGCCCCTGAGCCAGCGCATGCCATCAAGGTGGTTATCGACGAGGCGCTCAAGTGCAAGGAGTCGGGTGAGAAGAAGACCATACTGCTAGCGCTCTCCGGCCACGGCCATTTCGACCTAGCGGCTTATGACGAGTACCTGAGCGGCAACCTCAAGGACTACGAGTTCCCCAAGGAGAAGATGGAAGCGGCACTCGCTCAGCTACCGGAGGTACCAGCCTAGAGGGGCTCTACACTCCCTTCTTTCACTCTAAGCTGGGCCGCATCGGTCAGAAAAGAGGGCTCAAAGTAGCCGACGTCTACGGTTGTTATCAGCACCTGCTGGAAACCGGCAATGGACCCCAGCAGGTGCTGGCGCCGAGACTGGTCAAGCTCAGAGAAAACGTCGTCCAGCAGCAGGATGGGCGGATCGCCAACGCGGCTGTGCACGTACTTCGCTTCTGCCAGCCTCAGCGACAGGGCAGCAGTCTGCTGCTGACCACGGCTGCCGTATTTGCCTATGTCCATCCCATTTACCTGAAAACGAAGGCTATCCCGATGGGGGCCCACCATCGTTACTCCTTGTGAGCGCTCGGCTCTTGCTGACCGGCGCAACGCCTGCCGAAAGCGCGTTTCTATTTCGCCAGAAACTCCTTCACCGTCGATAGCAGGCTGGTACACCAGGTCCAGTCGCTCTGTACCCCCGCTCAGTTCACGGTGGACCTCCTGGGCCAGGGCATTCAGATCCGAGACCAGTTGCCGTCGCCACCCCACAACAAACGAGCCGTTCTTCACCAGTTCCTCGTCCCAGAACTCCAACTGCTGGGCCTGCGCCCTACCTTCCTGTAGAAGCCTCAGCAACTGGTTGCGCTGGAGCACCACCTTCTGGTACCGCTGCAAGCATCTCAGGTAGCGCGAATCAGTCTGCGACCCGATCAGGTCGAGATACCGACGGCCCAAGGCGGGGCTGCCGCCCACCAGGTCGATGTCCCTGGCATCGAACATCACGGCGTTCACCTGGCCCACGTAATCCAAAGCGTGACGAGCGATGCCGTTGGCTTTGATTCGCTTGCGGGTCACTAAGCCGACGTCTGGCCCCCAAGCACTCCCACCTCCACCAGGAGGTGTTGCCTTCTCCAACCTGAGAACGATCTCCACCTTCAGGTCGCCAGCAGCCCTATGAACCTGGGCATCAATTCGAGCGAACGGCAGTTCGTCAGCGCAAGCCAGATGACTGACCAGATCTCTGTCGGTGGAGGCACGATGAGACTTAGTGGTCGCCAGCATGTGCACAGCCTCCAAGAGATTCGTCTTCCCCTGAGCATTTCCTCCCTGAACCACCACCGGGCGAGGCGATAGCTCCAACTCCAGGTTCCGGTAGTTGCGGAAGTTTGTCAGACTCAGACGACTGATATGCACCTCGTGTCTCCCTGTGCCCCCGCGATGGCCGCTACCGCGCGGGCAGCAGGCCGCCTAATAACTGTACCCTGAACCAGCGCGCACCTGCAATCTTACGGGGGTTCGGGCCGGCAGATTGTCAACCACCGGGCTACCGAGGCGAACCGCAGACGGGCAATCAGCATGGAGACGCTGTTTGTCGCCTATCTGTATCATTGTGAGGCCAGCGCAGGCGGCCGAGTCAATCTGTGTGCGGAGCGAGTTGGGCCGCCCACGATCGGCGCTCCCCACGAGACTGATTCTCTACTCCACAATGACACCCCAGTGCACACCTTCTTCAGAATCAGTAGCTGATTTAGGGGCGAACAGAGCACTGCCTTGACAATGTGTGAAGCCCGATGCTAAAGTACTACAAGATTAGCAGTTTGAGACCGAGAGTGCTAATTGAGGCTGATGATGGCAAAGGCTGAACTGCCAGAAAGAAGAGCAACTGTCCTCAGGATAATCGTCGCAGAGCACATAGCTTCTGCCGCTCCGGTAGCCTCGGAGAGCATTGCCCGCGGCTATGCCCTGGGGATCAGCCCGGCTACCATCAGACATGAGGTGGCCCGGCTTGAGGAGGAGGGCTACATCAGCCGTCCTCATACTTCCGCAGGGGCAGTACCCTCAGACAAAGGTTATCGCTACTACGTAGAGTGCCTCATCGCAGAGTCGAAGCTGAGTGAGGCGGATCAACTGGTCATTCGTCGCTACTTCTACGAAGCAGAGCAGGAACCGGAGGAATGGGCGCGGTTGGCCGTAAGAGTGTTGACCCAGAAGCTGGAGAGCATAGCCGTTGCCACTTTGCCGCATGCGCCGGTGTGCCGTTTCAGGCACGTAGACCTGGTGGAGGTCCAAGATCTGCTGGTGTTGCTGGTACTGGTATTGCAGGGAGGTAGGATAAGAAAGCGGCTTTTCACTCCGCCTGAAGCTATGTCGCAGGATGAGCTTGTAGCCTGCGCCAATAAGATGAACGCTATTTACCAGGGTCTGACCTCCCGGCAGATCGGCGCTCAAGAGGCCAGCTTGTCGCCGGTTGAGGAGCACGTCGTCAACCTAGTGAGGCAGATAATGGACACGGAGGACGAGCGCCGGTACGAACAGCTCTACCTCGAAGGATGGCGGCACCTGATAGGCCAGACGGAGTTCCTCAAAGGTAACAAGATGCTGAACCTGGTGGAAGCCTTGGAGGAGAAGGACCTCATTCGCAGCCTCCTGGCATCGGCAGTGGACAAATCAGGCATCAGGATTACCATCGGGAACGAGAATCAGGTAGAGGCGTTGCAGGAATGTAGCGTCATCGTAAGCAACTACGGTGTTGAGGAAAGAAGGGGCGCCATTGGTGTCATCGGGCCAACTCGTATGCGCTACAGCAGGGCGATACCTATGGTGGATTACGTGTCCTCGATCATGACGGACCTGTTGGCGAGCACATATGCTTAAACTGGGGGACCGCCGTGCAAAATGACGACGAGAAGGTAGAAGAAAGCACAGAAGCAGACGACGTTGAGTCTTTGAAGAGTGCACTGGAGGAGGAGAAAGCCAAGACGGAGCGCTACCTGGCTAACTGGCAGAGAACACAGGCCGATTTTGAGAACTACAAGAAGCGAGTCGAGCAGGAGAGAAGCGACACCGTCAAGTTTTCCAACATGGCCCTCACTGTGGACCTGCTGCCTGTGCTCGATGATTTCAGGAGGGCTTTTGAGTCACTGCCCGCTGATCTGGCCGGGCTTACCTGGGTGGAGGGCATCCGCCTGATCTATCGCAAGCTCCAGGCAGTCCTGGAAGCCCAGGGGCTTGCCGAAATCAAGTCCGTGGGCAAGGAATTTGACCCAGCCTTGCATGAGGCAGTAACACAGGTGGATGGAGAGGAGGGGAAAGTCGTAGACGAAGTGCAGAAAGGATACACTTTACATGGCCGAGTCATACGCCCCGCGCTGGTGGTTGTAGGCAAAGGCAGGTCAAGAGGAAACGAACAAGCTGGCGGGGCTGAGGACTAAGGGGGAAGACGAAGAATGGGAAGAGCAGTCGGAATCGACCTGGGGACCACGTTCAGTTTGATCGCCACCATGCAGGGGGGCGACCCGGTAATAATTCCCACAGCGGAGGGAGAGAGGCAGCTTCCCTCCGTCGTCGCTATGAGCAAGACGGGCGAGCGTCTGGTCGGTTGGCTGGCCAAGCGCCAGGCAATCACCAACCCGCAGAATACCATCTACAGCATAAAGCGTTTGATGGGACGGAAGTTCAAGGACGCCACTGTCCAGGAAGACCTGAAGCGCCTGTCTTACAGAATAACTGAGGCCCCGAACGGCGATTGCCGCGTGGTAATGGGCGACAGGGAGTACAGCCCGCCTGAGATATCTGCCATGATACTTCAGAAGCTGAAGGCCGATGCCGAGGCTTACCTCGGCGAGCCGGTGACTGACGCGGTGATTACTGTGCCCGCTTACTTCAATGATAGTCAACGTCAGGCGACGAAAGACGCCGGCACCATCGCCGGGCTGAATGTACTGCGCATCATCAATGAGCCCACTGCCTCGTCTCTGGCTTACGGCCTGGACAAGAAGGGAGAAGCCACAGTTGCGGTCTATGACCTGGGCGGAGGCACCTTCGACATATCTCTGCTGGAGATAGGCGAGGGCACCTTCCAGGTGAAGTCCACCAGTGGTGATACTCACCTTGGCGGGGATGACATTGACCAGCGCATAATGGACTGGCTATGCGACGAGTTCAAGAAAGAGAGCGGCATCGACCTGAGGCAGGACAGGATGGCCCTCCAGCGCATCAAGGACGCAGCAGAGAAGGCCAAACGGGAGCTGTCCAGCATGCAGCAGACCGAGATAAACCTGCCTTACATTACCGCCGACGCCTCCGGCCCCAAGCACCTCAGTATGACCCTGACCCGTTCCAAGCTGGAGCAAATGGTCATGGACATAGTGGAAAGGAGCATCGGGCCCTGTCGCCAGGCGGTGTCCGATGCCGGGCTCAGCTCTGCTCAGATAGACGAAGTCATCCTGGTGGGAGGGCAGACCAGGATGCCTCTGGTACAGCAGAAGGTAGCGGATTTCTTCGGCAAAGAGCCACACAAGGGGATAAACCCTGACGAAGCCGTGGCCCTGGGAGCGGCCATCCAGGCTGGCGTGCTGCAAGGGGACGTGAGAGAGGTACTGCTCCTGGATGTCACCCCGCTGACCCTTGGGATCGAGACCCTGGGCGGAGTAGCCACCCCGCTCATTCCGCGGAATACCACTATTCCCACCAGCAAGAGCCAGATCCTTTCCACTGCGGCTGACAACCAGCCAAGCGTGGAGATCCACGTGCTCCAGGGAGAGCGCCCCATGGCCGCCGACAACAAGAGTCTGGGGCGTTTCATGCTCGATGGGATACTTCCAGCGCCGCGCGGCGTGCCCCAGATCGAGGTCACGTTTGATATCGACGCCAACGGGATACTCAATGTCAGCGCCCGCGACAAAGGTACAGGCAGGGAGCAAAAGATAACCATCACTGCATCGAGTGGTCTCAGCCAGGAAGAGGTGGAGAGGATGAAAAAAGAGGCCGAGATGCACGCTGCCGAGGATGCCAGAAAGAAAGAGGATATCGAGACCCGCAACTCCGCCGATAACATGGCTTACCAGGCCGAGAAGGTACTGCGAGAGCAGGGAGACAAGCTGCCGGCAGACCTCAAGCAGCAGGTAGAGGCCAAGGTCGCCTCTGTGCGCGCGGCACTCCAGGGACAGGACATAACCGAAGTGCGCCGAAGGGCTGAAGAGTTGTCCCAGGCGCTGCAGCAGATGGGTGCTGCCGTCTACCAGCAGGCCGGGGCTGCGGGAGGCTCTGGCGGAGAATCAGGTGGCGCAGGAGGAGCGGGAGGCGATTCGGGCGAGGGGACTATCGAAGGCGACTTCCGCGAAGTGTGATTGAGCGCGTCTTTCGGTAGGCTGGGGGGCACTTGGCTACTTTCCTCCGGTACTCCACCTCCACCCTGATCTCCCGGTCTGTCTTCTCCTCCCCCACCACCCACAACTCAGGCAAGCGCAGGGCCACGGCGATACAATCGTCCTGCACTCGCTGCACCTCCTCTGCCTGGACTCTTGCGTTTTTCCCAAAGCTACAGGGGTCAGCGGGTGCATTTCAGTTATTAGCCCCCCATTTCACACTTAAGAGTGTAGAAGCGGCTGGGGTCGCCTGTGGCGACCCCAGCCCATTTATACTATAATGGTGACCACGGGTCACGCGCAGGTGGATTCTACGAGCATCGGGGTGTAGCGCAGCCTGGTAGCGCACCTGAATGGGGTTCAGGTGGTCGCCGGTTCAAATCCGGCCACCCCGACGCCTAATCCCCTGGGGCTGACCAGCCTTCGGCTTCTGTTCCCTGCGCAAGAGGGCCTGCCCGCGCCTTTGTCCCGTTGTCTCTTGCGGCGCGGGCAGTTCAGATGCGACAGCGGACAATCCGAACCGTGGGCATTCCTCCGGTCACTGATGAAAGACTGGGACTCGCTCTACCAGGGAAGGGGGATAGTCCAGCAGGAGCCATCCCCCAGGGTCCTTGAAGCCATTGCCTTCTTCAGATCAGAGCGGGCAACAAGAGTGCTCGACCTTGGTTGCGGTACAGGAAGGCACACTACTTACCTTGCGAGGCAAGGCTTCGAGGTCTACGGATGTGACTCTTCTGCCTATGGGCTGCGCTTTGTCCGAGCGGCAGAGCCGCAAGTTCAGCTCTGCCGCTGTGACATGGGCGCCCTTCCTTACAGAGATGAGGTTTTCGACGGCGTCCTCTCCCATGCCGTTGTCCAGCACGGCATCGTGGCTACCGTCAGGCGAGCCATCGCCGAGATAAGAAGAGTGCTGAGAAGAGGTGGAGTTGTGTTCTTCACAGTCCCTTCCACCGAGCATCCTGAGTACCTGACCGGCGAAGAGATCGAGCCAAATACGAAGATGAACATCTCGGCCATAGACGGAGACATGCCCCACCACTACTTCACCGAAGCAGAGATGATGAGCTTCTTTGAGGAGTACACCATACTGGGACTCGAGCACCACCGCGCACCCAGCGAGAAGACGCCGAGCATAATAGCAGCCACATGGGCCCTGTACGCCAAACGCCCTTGAAAGGGCTCTAAGCCAGGCAGCACCATCCCTGCCTGCGTCGACTCCCTTCATTGCCGCCAGGCAGAAGCCAGCCAGGCACGCTAGGGACCGACGAACAACAGTGCGCCCAAGTGGACGGTATCAAGAACTCGTAGCCTAGCATTCAGCCTTGCCACCTAGCAACCTGGGTCACGAGTTGTTAGGGAACAAGCACAAGGGAAGAGTGGGCCAGGGAGTATTCGAGTGGGTATCGAATTAATGAGCTGAGAGGGGAAGGAAGAACCTCATATAGCCCGATGAGGAGCCCGTTCCCATCGTCATTGGGCTCACAGGGGCACTTCAAATTGGAAGTTATGATCGACCGAAAGGGGGATTCTTCCACCGCTCAGCCGGTTCAGTCGAAGGCATGACCCAAGCTGATAAGGGAATGAACGAATACTACGTGCATATAATGGCAAGCAAACGAAACGGAACGTGGATGATACAGAGCATCAGCCAATGACTTCTCTCGTTAAACTGGCAATTGGGAAAGGGCATAATCAGATTTCATGTCATTCCCGCGCAGGCGGGAATCCAGTGGGGTGAGGCGATAACTGGGTTCCCGATCGG
>QMOF01000075.1 GCA_003650185.1 Chloroflexota bacterium
AGAAGGGGCAACCTGCTGAAACAGCTTCAGGAACGGGGGGTAGAGGTCAAGCCGTGGCCGGAGAGACTGGAGCTCGGCGGCTCTCCAGGCAATTACCAGCTATCCTTGACCTCTACCCCCCGTTCCTGAAGCTGTTTCAGCAGGTTGCCCCTTCTTCTGGCATACTCCCCTCTCTGCTTGGGATAAGCCGTACCTACCTCGGGACCGGAGACAATGCTCACCGGGTATCCCTGGGCCGCGAGCTGGTCAGCCGCCGCCAAGCCACCCAGACGGGTTCCGAGCAGCAGCACACTTCTGTCGACGCGGCGCGGCGGCGTGATCCCTGAGAGCGTTGCCCTTCCGCGAGCAACGGCCGAGGATATCAAGCCCACGGCCTTTTGGGTCGCATTGGCCGGGTCGTCCTTGTGCACCCAGGCACACCGCTCGCGGATGTTGACAAACTCCAGCCCGGTGGCCTGGGGCAAGACCTCCTCCAGGTATTGGCGGCATTTTACTCGCCTGTCGGTGCAACTGAAGCAAATCTGGTCCTCCCCGCAGCACCGGCAGGCAGCCACTATCACCCGGCCCAGTTGCCAGGCGGCCGCGTGGTCCGCAATGTGGAGTGCACCTTTCTCGGTGCAGACCTGGGGTACTTGTTGCACGCTGAGCACTCCCGGCAAGTCAAGGGCCCTTGTACTCACCTCTGTGAAGTCGATCACCGAGCTTATGCTACCACCACACTGACACAAGACCACTCCAGTGCGCCTGTTCGCCGCCTGGGAAGGCACGGCTTCGGGCTGTGGTACCTCCGAGGGAGCAGTACTTGCCACCCCGGGCAGGGCCTGTCGGCTGTCGTTCTTCAGTCCCAGGTACGCAGCAACCTCCAGGGCCAGCGCGGATGCCCTGGCCATCTCGCTCCAGAAACCTCCCCCCGTTTGGCGCACGGCGTACACGCCGGCGCCCCGCACGGTTGGCCCACCTCGCCGCTGGGCAGGGTAGCCGGTGGTGCGTCCATGGGCGGCTGTATCGCCTGTGGTGAAATCGATTATCACGTCTGCGTCCAGCTCCATCTGTTCGGCTGAGTCGGCGTGGAAGACCGCCTCCAACTCACATGCCTCTACGCATTCCATGCACCCACTGCACAGAGGGCAGTCGAGACAGCGTCCCGCCTCCCGCTGTGCCACTGCCGGTGCCAGACCGAGCGCAGTCTCCTCAAAGGTACCGAACCTGCGGGCACGAGGGATAAATGGCATCTCTGCCCTCTTGTCGGGCGAAGCGTATCGTCCGGCAACGTCGACTTCAGCCGGTTGCGGCCTCTCCACTCGCTCGCCTCTTCTCAAGCTGCGGCCTCTAAGACGTCTGTCGATCGACTCGGCGGCGCGCAGGCCCGCGGCCATGGCCTCGACAACATTATTGGGGCCAGCGACACAATCACCACCAGCAAAGACACCGGGCAAGCTTGTTTCCAGAGTGATGGGATCAACCTTGATGGTGGCGTCCCTGCTGTCCACGTCAAGGTTCCTTAAATTGAGCTGTGCCGAGCTTGGCCGCTGCCCGATGGCCAGCACCACGTGGTCGGCCGGAATCACATACTCAGAGCCCACTATCGGCACTGGCCTGGGACGGCCGTCCTCTTCCACTTCACCCAGTTCGATCCGCTGGCAGCGGACCCCGGTTACCCTGACGCCGTCGCCCAGGATCTCTACAGGCTGTGTGAGGTATTGTATCGAGATGCCCTCATGCAGAGCTTCGTCTACGTCCTCTTTGACAGCGGGCATCTCCTCTATGGTGCGGCGATAGAGTATAGTCACATTCCGCCTACTGCGTCTCCTTGCCGCTCTGGCGCAGTCCACAGCGGCATTGCCTCCTCCGATGACAACCATGTTCCGGCCTACGGTGGCCCCCACCCTCAGATTCAGCTCGAACAGCAGCGAAGTGCTGTCCACCACGCCGTCGAGGTTCTCTCCAGGGATGTTCAAACTACGGTTCTCTTGAGCACCTATGGCTACGAAGAAGGCCCGGTATCCCCTCTCTCTCAGGTCGGTGATGGTCACATCGCGGCCCACGGTAACGCCGGTCCTTATCTCGACCCCCAGGTCCTCAATGGCCTTCACCTCTCTCTCCCGGACCTCTCGGGGGAGGCGGAACCTGGGGATGCCTGTAGCCAGCATCCCGCCTACCACAGCGTGCGACTCGAAGATGGTGGGGGTGTATCCCCGGCGTGCCAGCTCCCACGCCGCAGTGAGGCCGGCCGGGCCGCTGCCCACGATGGCTATCTTTTCCTTCCGGGATCCCGCCGGAGCTTTACGCGTGTAATGTATGCCGCCGCTGGCGTGGTCGGCCGCGAAGCGGTGCAGCGCTCTGATAAACACGGGGGCATCGACCTCGGCTCGCTTGCAGCTACCTTCACACGGGTGAGTGCACACCCGCCCCAGCACACCGGCAAGAGGCGCTGCGTCCTGTATCAAAGCGAGCGCGGCATCCACTTTGCCCCTTGACAGCAACGAGACGAAGCCGGTGACGTTGATGCCCAGAGGGCAGGCGGCCGTACAAGGGGCAATGCCCAGCTTATCTATGGTATAGGATGATGGCACGGCATAGGCCCCCAGAAACGGTGCGTGGATAGCGCTGCGCGTCAGCTTGTGATCGTTCATCTGGACCGGTACCTTTGCTGAGCAGACCTCCGCACAACGGCCACAGCTTGTGCAGAGGTCGGTCCGTACGTAGCGGGGGTGTTTGGTGGCCCTGACGGTGAACTCACCCCGCCTCTCCGCCATGCCGTCAACGGTGCAGTTGGTGTGAACGGTGACCAGTGGGTGATTGGCTGACCGCAATAGCACAGGACGCTCGCGGAGGTCCTGAGTAACAGCCTGACAGCCGCTGTCATCACCAGCGGAACTCAGCTCCATGGAGGGGGTGATCAGATCGGTCTTGACACCGAGCTGCGCCAGGACGAGGGCACACTGGGCCGCCCCCACTCCACCACCGATAATAACCGCTCTCCTAACCGGCTGTCCCATCGCCCCGCCTTCCGTGCTCCAGCCCATAGCTATGACCCAGGTCGAAGGCCTTGAGGTTGAAGTCGCCTGTCCCCTCAGGCACGGAGGCCAGTACGGAGTCCCGGAGCGCCTCATACGAAACCAGGTCGCTCACAGCCGCCAGGAAGCCCAGCATCACAATATTGGCGACCACCACCCGGCCCATCTCCCGGGCCGTGCGGGTGGCCGGTACCGAGAGAGGTGCCGGATGCTGAGATGGGTCCGGAGTCACTAGATCGGGATCAATGATGACCAGAGTCCCCTCGGGGGCATTAAGCCCGTACTTGGAATACGCCTCCTGGGCCAGAATGACCACCACCTCTGGCGACGTCACGTACGGGTAGTCTATGGGCTCCCGGGATATCACCACTTCGGCGGTGCAGGAGCCACCGCGGGCCTCCGGGCCGTAGCTCTGCGTGAAGGTGGCGAAGCCTTTGTCATAGATGGACGCTGCTTTGCCGATGATCGCACCGCACAGCACAACGCCCTGGCCCCCAAACCCCGCTATCCGTATCTCCTTCCTGGCCATGCCCTTGCCATCCATCATTCTGCCTTCCGAATTCAAAGTCCCCTTGTCCGAAGCTAACGCTTCTTCTGGGCCTTCTTGAACACATTGTTCAAGTGGTCCCAGAAAGTGGGACGGTCAGTGTCGACAAACTTGCCCACCACGATAGGACCACTCATACCGATGTCCGCCTCGCCAGGGTCCGCCCAGTTGCGCACCACACATCTCTCCTGGTAGGCGTGCAGGTGATCAAGCCCCTGGCCCTGTTTGTTCATGCGCCCGTAGACAGTGGGGCAGGGCCCGATCACCTCGATGAAACTGAAGCCCGGCTTGTTTAGCGCCTCGGCTATGGACCTTTCCAGTTGGCGCAGGTGGATCACCGTCCAGCGAGCAACATATGTCGCTCCACTGGCAGACACCAGGCGGGGCAGGTTGAACGGTGGATCGAAGTTGCCGTAAGGCGAGGTAGAGCTGCGTGCCTCCAGGGGGGTGGTGGGCCCTAACTGCCCCCCGGTCATACCGTAATTGAAATTGTTGACGCAAATGACCGTCATGTCAATATTTCGGCGGGCAGCGTGAATGAGGTGATTGCCTCCTATGGCTACCAGGTCACCGTCCCCCGAAAAGACCACCACATCCAGATTGGGGTTTCCCAGCTTCAACCCCGTGGCGAAGGGGAGGGCCCGGCCATGGGTAGTATGGAACGAATCCAGCCTGAGGTACCCGGCTACCCGACCGGCACAGCCTATTCCCGAGACCAGCGCTATCTTGTCCGCGTCCAACCCGGCACGGTCGATAGCCCTGATGAAGCAGCCCACTGCCGGCCCGATGCCGCAACCGGCACACCAGATGTGAGGCATTCGGTCTACCCGGAGGTAGGTGTCCAGGCTCTTCTTCTGCTCGATGGTCACGCTGGTCACTGCGCCGCCTCCCTTACTGCTGTCAGGATCGCCTCGGGATGGTGTACGCCGCCGCCCATGTGCGGCAGGAGTATGGTCCTGGCCTGCCCGCCAGCGCATCTCTCGACTTCCAGCACGATTTGCCCGTAGTTCACCTCAGGGACGACGAAGGCTCTTACCTGAGGGGCCAACTCTCTGATGCGGTCTTCAGCGAAAGGCCAGACGGTTATCATCCGCAACAGGCCCGCTCGTATCCCCTCGTCTCGCGCCTGCTGCACCGCACGGCGAGCCACGCGCGAGGTGATGCCATAGGCACATACAACGACCTCCGCGTCCTCGGTGTACAACTCCTCCAGCCGTATGATCTCTTTTCTGTTCACTCTGATCTTATCTACCAGCCTGCGGGCCAGCTTGTCCTGTGTTTCGGCTGTCATGACCGGGTACCCCCTTTCATCGTGGGTCAAGCCTGTAACGTGGAAGCGGTACCCCTCACCGGCTATAGCCATGGGGGGCACCAGGTCATCGCCAGGCTGATAGGGCAGGTAGTCGCCCGGGGGCACCGTGGGCCGTGGCCGCTGCACCAGTTCCTCGGGGGCAACACGGCGCATCACTACCTTCTCGCTCATGTGCCCGACAACTTCGTCAGACATCACCAGCACCGGGACGCGGTACCGCTCCGACAAATTAAACGCCACGATAGTCAGGTCGTATATCTCCTGGGGGGAACTGGGCACGACGGCAATTATCTCGTAGACGCCATGGGAGCCCCACCTAGCCTGCATCATATCCCCCTGGCCAATCAGGGTCGGCAGACCAGTTGAGGGCCCGGCCCGCTGTATATTGACCAGCACGCAAGGGGTTTCCAGCATCACTCCCAGGCCCAGGTTCTCCATCATCAGACTGAAGCCGGGTCCGGAGGTCGAGGTCATCGCCTTCACTCCGGCCCAGGAGGCGCCGAGCACGGCATTCATTGAGGCCAGCTCATCCTCCATCTGGACGTACACGCCCCCCACCTGTGGCAATCGCCTGCTCATCCTCTCAGCTACCTCGGTGGCCGGGGTGATGGGATAGCCAGCAAAAAAGCGACACCCTGCGCTGATGGCCCCCTCAGCACAAGCCTCGTCGCCGTTGACGAAGAACTCTCCCTCGAGCACACCGTCTTCGGTCATACCGGGACTTCTCCATCCTTCTTGTCTTTATCTCCCGAGATCACGATGACGGCGAAATCGGGACAAATGGCCTCACAAAGACCACAGCCAACGCACTTGCCGTCGTCCGTAACGGCTGGCAGCAGATACCCCTTGGCGTTCATTTCCTGGCTCATAGCCAGCGCCCCTGTAGGACAGAACTCGGCGCAGTAGCCGCACCCTTTGCACCTGTCCTTGTTGATGACAACCCTCGACGGCCTGGTGGCCTTCTCATCCTGGTCGAAGGGCTTTCTCCATAACCTCATGCGCTAGCTCTTGCTCTGGGAGATTGAGGTGGCTTCAGACGTGAAACAGCCAGACCGGTTAAGCCGGGTCGGGCACGCCAGTGGCCGACGAATGCGGCCGCGCCCTGTACCGTGCGGGTATTCGACGGGAGACCACTTTCACGCCCCTAGTATAGTGGATTTGCGATCTGGTGACAAATTGGCAACCGACGTGCTTCAGCAGCTACTCCCTCAGGTCCAAGAGCTGGTAGTCCAGATTCGCCTCCCTGATCCGGGACAGCAGATGGGGAGCATCGTCGTCAGAACACACAATGACAAAGGGCAGGCCAGACCGCGCTGCTTCAACAGCCGCCTCGGCCACGCCGTACTTGTAGTCGGGTTCAACCCCAATCCGCCGCAGGGCCACTATTGCCTCAATACCTATGGCCCCAAGTAGCCCCGTTCTGCTGGTTACTTCCTGCTTTAGCGCGGTCAGGTCCACCCTGCTGGAGCCGCCCTGCTGAATCCCCGGCGTCTTCAGTACGGTGATCTTTCCCATCACCAGGTCCACAATGCCTTCGATGTTGGAGACGCCCACGTCTTCGCCTTTCCTGGCAGCGGCGACCGCTACGCCACGCGCCTTCCTTGTTGTATCGCTGGTGGCGTAGAGCAGACCTTCCTTCATCTCCAGCCCCACCACCTGGCCCTGGGAAAGGTCATGGGCCGCTATTGCCGTGCATACCGTGATGTTGGTTATTGCCTGCCCCACCATCGCGCAGTAGTCTCGCAGGTCTCTATAGCTCTTGAGGACCCAGTTCATTCCCACGTTCGTCACTCTGTACCTTGACCGTCCGTCTGAGATTAGCCACCCGTCCCTGGCTAGCTCCTTGATGTACTCCGACACCGCCTGTGAACTGATGTCCAGCCTCCTGGCGACATCCCTCTGTTGCACGTTGGGCTGGTTCGCTGCGATCTCCACCATTATCTGGAACTTGGTGGCCAGGTTCTTGTTTCTCAGTATTTGGACCACTGTAGAAAATACCTCTCCACCGGTTGGATCCAGAGAACACGCTCACCGCTCTGGTACCGCGCCGGTCGGTCTAGGCCAAGCCATATTCTACGTCCAACCCGGCAGGCTGACAACGGTCCGTGCGCGACAAAGACAAGCCCTGGCATCCTGTAGTGGCGGTAGACGAAGCTTGGCACCTGGGTTTGGAACCACTGTGCCTGGCAACATTTCTGACCGTGTCGGTCAGGCACAGGGCTGGTCTACCTGTTTGCCCTGGGAAGCGGACACCCCGGGTCATCCTGGCGGGTGACCTGGAACAGGCCATCAGACCGGGCTGGTCAAGGCGCGGTGTAGGTACCTCGCACAGCACCCCGGGAGAAACGCGATGGACGCCGATTGAACGGGCGCGCTGTAGACTATGGTGCCGGCGGGATGTAGGGAGACTTGAAGACCGTAGGGATTGCCTGAAAGAGGCCGACAGCGATGCTACCTGGCCCTGCCCGGCACCAACCGGCCGTCATCCGCAAGTACTCGCCCATCTGGTTGGCTTCATCCCACCCAGTTACGCACGCTACAATGACGAAAGCCCAGATGGCCAACAAACTGACTGTAATCAAGCAGACCCTTGCTGCCGTGCCCACCATAGAAACCATCACTACACGCCACCAACCTGTCGTTGAGATGTAGAAATAGTGCTGACTACTCGTTCCCAGGCGCCGGGCCACGCAAAAGATGGGGCGGCGATTGATGTTTCGGTGACGATTCAGCCGTGACCAGTCACAAGGCGCACACTGCTCCCACGACGGCGACTATCAGGCCAACAGCACCCAGAATCCCTGCCATGACCAGAACGCCGAAAGTCAGGCATCCAAGGAATATCACTGCTACCCCCCTGGGCGAGGTTGCTTGCGCCGACCGCCCTATAGACAAATTATACCACACCCTAGCGTACAGGCCGAAGTCTGTCGGTTACTCCGCCAGATGGGCTGACACAGTTCCCCACGGCGCCAGTGGTCGGGTCCCCCTCACCCCCCTCTGGGTCGGCCCTGGCCCAGAAGTACCATCCCCGGGCCAGCAGACCCGAAGGTCTGTCCCGTGGGTGCATTGTGGTGGCTGCCGTCAGACGTGACAGGACAAAGCTCCCCGCAGCCCGCCTGCACGCTGTTGGACTACCTGGAGACTGCAGAAGCGGGCAACGCCAGCCAATTGTCGTACAATAGGAACCGCCATGGTGAGACAAACGCTTGATCCGGCCAGGCAGCAGCAGGCCAAGCAGTACGCCGCAATCCGGCACCGGCTCCTGGTGGTGCGGTTGCTGCTGGCGTCGGTCTTCTGGCTCGTTTTCCTGTTCACCGGCCTTTCCGAGAAGCTGGCCCACCTCTGGGATGCTCCACTGCTGGCCGTGGTCGCTGCCTATGTCCTCATAGCATTGGCGGTGTACGCGACCCTGCTTGCCCCACTCTCGTACTATGGGGGATTCGTCCTGCCTCACCGCTACGGTCTCTCCTGCCAGAGCCTCAAGTCCTGGCTGGTTGACCTGGCCAAGGCCGGGCTCCTGGGCCTGCTGCTCAGATTGGCCTTCGTGGTGGTCGTCTACTGGCTGCTGGACCACTTCAAGGATACGTGGTGGCTCCTCGCAGCTGCCCTCGCCATCCTGGTTATGGTAGTCCTCACCATGCTGGTCCCGGTGTTGATCATCCCCATCTTCTTCAAGCTGAGGCCGTTGCAGGACGAGGACCTGGCCAGCAGGCTGTCCACCCTGATGCGGCGAGCCGGATACCAGTCCCAGGGGATATCCGTCATTGACCTGTCATCCAAGACCAGCGCCGGCAACGCCATGCTGGCCGGGATGGGCAAGACGCGCCGCATCATCCTGGGGGACACCATCCTCGACCAGTACACACCCGAGGAGATCGAGGTGGTGGCCGCCCATGAGCTGGGGCACCACAGGCACCGGCACTTCATCAGGCTCTTCGCTGTACACTCCGCCCTGACCGTCCTCGGGCTCTATCTGGCGGACCTGGCCCTGAAACAGGCCGTGCCCTGGCTCGGTCTTGACGCCATCAGCGACGTAGCTGCCTTCCCGGTGCTGGTGCTGACACTCGGAGCGCTCAGCCTCCTTGTCGGCCCGCTGACCAACGCCTACAGCCGCCGCCTGGAAAGGGCTGCCGACGACTACGCCATCTCCCTCACCAGCGCCCCGGACGCCTTCGTAGACCTGATGACCAGGCTCACCAACCAGAACCTGGCCGATGCCACACCACCCCGCTGGGCCGAGGTCATGCTCTACGATCACCCGCCATACTGGAAGCGGGTTGCCAGGGCTGGAGCAGCCAGCGGCGCCGCTGGCTGCTCTGCGGAGGGGCGGGGCTGAAGGTCAACCCTGCGTCGGCGTGGTCAGCTTGTAGCCGTATCCCCGGACGGTGACGATCCGCGTAGGGGTGGAGGGGTTGAGCTCCACCCTCTTGCGGACGCGGTAGATGCTCTGTTCGATCTGCTCGTCGGTAACGAACTCGCCGCCCCAGGCCGTGGCCAGCTCGTCCTTGCTGCAGGCCTTCTCTCGGTTGCGG
>QMOF01000076.1 GCA_003650185.1 Chloroflexota bacterium
CACCAGGACGGCGATGAACCCGAGCAGGGTGGTCAGGATCACCATCGGCAGGTTCAGACCATCAACCCCGAGGTAATACTGGACATCAATTTGAGGAATCCAGGAGACCTTCTCTACAAACTGGACCTCATCACCAGCGCCGGTGTCAAAAAGCACGAACAGTATGACCGACAGCACAAAGGAGGCAAAGGTGAACAGAGCAGCAATGCTCCTGATCCCATGCTCGTCCAGTTGCCTGAGCACAGCAATCAGCAGCGCCCCTACGGCAGGCAAGAAAATGATCAAAGACAGAGGATGGATGTCTACAAAGTCCAAGACTTACTCCCCCAGATCATAGCCATCTCTTGCTTCTACTTGACAAACAGATACGTGAACGCGGCAATGACCAGAATCCCCACGAACATGACCAGCCCATAAGCCTGAAGTCGCCCTGTCTGCGCCTGCCTGATCACCCCCGCACTGCCTATCGTTCCCTCGGCTATCCCGTTGACCAGCCCATCGACTATGTTGCTGTCGACCCACTGGAGCACCCAGAAGACACCGTCCACCAGCACCCTCACCACAAACACCCTCTCGTAGAGCTCGTCCATCCAGTATTTCCGTGACAGCACCTTGTAGGGCGTCGGCAGCAGCCGGCCCACCTCCTCGCCTGACGGCTGCCTGCGGATGTACATCATGTAGGCGAAAGCTACACCACCGAGGGCCACGATCAGCGATATCAGCGGCAAACCGTGGTGCGAGGTGAACAGAGTGAAGGCATGCGTCCATGAATGCGACACATGCTCACCGAAGAAGCTGCTAAACCAGCCATTCACGTTGATCCACCCCGAGCCAATGGCCAGTGCCGCCAGCACGAACATCGGGACAAGCATTACCGCCGGTGACTCGTGAAGACCCCCGTGGCCGTGCCCGTGCACAGAGGCAGTACCGCCCCGGTACTCACCGTGGAACGTCATGAACACTGTCCGGAACATGTAGAAGGCGGTCATGAACACCGTTATCATCGCCAGAATGAACAGTATGTAACGTGGCCCACCCAGTTCCATCGCCTCGGCCACGATCTCGTCCTTACTCCAGAAGCAGGCGAGCGGCCAGATGCCTGCCATGCTGATGGTGCCGATGAGGTAGACCAGGTACGTCCAGGGCATGTGCTTGCGCAGACCGCCCATCTCACGCATATCGAAAGTTCCCGTGGCATGGTTCACACTTCCCGACGCCAGGAACAGCAGGGCCTTGCAGAAGGCGTGATTGAACAGGTGGAATATGCCTATGGCCGCAGCACCCTTGGCCAGCTCGATTCCCACCGGTTCGCTATGATCGCCGTAGAACTCCACCAGTCCTATAGCGCCCAGCCCGAGCATCATGTAGCCGAGCTGACTGACGGTGCAGTAGGCCAGCACTCGCTTGATATCGTTGGCCACCAGGGCCATGGATGCCGCGAATATGGCCGTGAAGGCCCCTATGGCCCCCACCGTGGTCAAGGCCACCTCAGAGTGAGCGAACATGGGGAAGCATCGAGCCACCAGGAAGACACCGGCTGTGACCATGGTCGACGAATGGATCAAGGCACTGACCGGAGTGGGGCCTTCCATGGCATCGGGCAACCAGACATGGAGCGGGAACTGGGCTGACTTGCCCACCGCCCCGGCGAAAATCCCTATGGCCACCAGGGTCATGAGGCTGACGCCCAGGGAAGTCATCGCAGCCAGCTCCGGTGCTGCCTCGTACAGGGCGCTGATGTTCAGCGTGTGTGCAGCAGTACCTGGTTCCGTCCTGAAGAACAGGACCAGGATCGCTGCCAGCAGGCCAAGGTCCCCTATGCGGGTGACTATGAACGCCTTCTTGGCAGCAGCCGCCGCCGAAGGTTTGTGAAACCAGAACCCGATAAGCAGGTAAGAGCACAGGCCCACCAGCTCCCAGAATACGAAGAGTTGGATCAGGTTGTCCGCCAGCACCAGGCCCAGCATCGAGCCGGTGAACAGCGACATAAAAGCATAGTAGCGGCAATAGCCGGAATCGCCGTGCATGTAGCCCTGGGAATATATCTGCACCATCAGACTGCACAGCGTCACCACTACAACCATCACAGCAGTCAGCGGATCAAGCATCACCCCCAGCTTGATGGTGTGATTACCTATCACCACCCACTCTACGGGGTCGAAGACCAACTCCCCCTGCACGCGTACGCTGTTAAGGGCCCACAGGGCAAATACGAACGATACAGCTATCGAGGCAATGGTGACATAGCCCGCAAGCCGCGGCCTGTCGTTGAAGAACGGCCGGATTATGAAAGAAATGATGACGAACGAGAAAAGGGGAAGCAGGAAGATGAGCCAGACAGCCGCCTCTGGAATATCAGACATCAGGCTTTCCTCAAGATCTCCTCTACCACATGGTCTTTCTCTTCAGGAATGAGGACCCGGTAGGTGGCTGACACCCCACTGGTCGGACTATCAGGATCAACCAGGAGCCGAGTAGGAATGCCCTCCCCCTCAAAGAACTCCTTCCACATCTCAGCTACTATCAGATTCGGAGCAGTCCTAATCTGAACCCACATCTTATCCCTTCATTAGGTCGATCTCACTGGCGTCAACCGTCTTGCGGGTGCGATAGACGGCCATGATTATGGCCAGACCTACCGCCGCCTCCGCAGCCGCCACTACTATGACGAAGATGGCAAACACCTGCCCCTCCAACACCACCGTTCCTGGCACCAGAAACCTGGAAAAGGCCACCAGCGCGATGTTGGCCGCATTCAGCATTATCTCAATGCACATCAGGATAACGACGGCATTCCGCTTCACCAGAGCCCCGTACATCCCTATGCAGAAAAGTATGGCCGACAGCACCAGATAGTGCTCCAGACCTATAGACATCTTACTTCTCCCTCATTATGGCTATAGCCCCTAGAGCCGCCGCTAGAAGCATCACACCAGCGATCTCCAGCGGCAGGACAAACCCGTTCTCAGAGAACAACAACTGACCGAGCCCCCCCGTGGACGTCATCTCAGACATCTCGCCACCTTCCAGCCACCCATAGGTCACCGCGGAGCTTATCATCACTCCCAGCAGCACCACAGCGGCAACGCCGGCTGGCAACCTCAACCTGCCGGATGGGTTGCCAGCCTGTGCATCCCTGGTAAACATGATGGCAAAAATAAGCAATATGGCTATAGCTCCAATGTAGATCAGCACCTGCACAGCCGCCAGAAAGCCCGCATTGAGCGTCACATAGATTCCCGCCACAGTGAAAAAGCAGAGAATCAGGAACAAGGCAGCGCGAAACACGTCACGCAGCATAATTACCGCCAGCGCAGCTACAACGCTGAGCACTGCCAGTATCCAGAACGCAACGTCAACCGCCATTAGTCTTGCTTCTTCCTCCCTGCGGTATCCAGAAGAAGGGTCTGCCGCGGCAGGGTCGACTCCACCTCGGGTCGGAAGTAACCGCTCCGCCGCTTCCCCGGCCCCAACTCCAGTTGCTCCTTGGACAACACCAGGTCCCCCCTGCGATAGCTGGCCCGCTCATAGTCGAGACCCAGGAAAAGCGCGTCATACGGACACGACTCCACACACAGCCCGCAGAAGATGCAACGCCCGGTGTCCACTTCGAATTTCTCCACCACGTACCGGTTATCGCTCCCCCTAGAGGTCACAATCTCTATGTTGCCCTGCGGGCAACTCTTGGCACACGTAGCACAACCAGTGCACCGGCTCTTGTCCCACACCAGCTCGTACCCACGGAAGCGTTTCGATACGGTGAGCTTCTGCTCCGGGTACTGTGTAGTAATGCGTGGCCGGAAGACGTGCTTCAGGGTTATGTTCAACCCCTTGGCCAGCCCCTTGCCATACCTCTCAAACCGCAACTTCGACCCTCCCGCCTCCGAGCTTAAACAGTTTTGACCACGCCAGTATCAACCCACCCGCTACCGCGAAGTTGATGAACAGTACCCACCAGGGAATATCTCCATCAAAAGCCACCTCCTCTATGCCAATAACCAGCAGGTTGATCAGCGCAGCAGGGAAGAGGAACTTCCAGGCAAAACCCATCAACTGGTCTATTCGCAACCGGGGGAAGGTAATCCTGAACCAGATCAATAGGACAAAAATAAGCAGTGTCTTGGCCACGAACCAGAGCCCGCCCAGATAGTCGTCAGCCGGGCCTACCCACCCTTTGAGAAACACCGTCGCGGCAATAGCCGACATAGCCAGAGCGTGGCCATACTCGGCTAGATAGAACATAGCGAACTTCATGCCTGAGTACTCGATATGGAACCCAGCCACAATCTCCGAGTCAGCCTCCAGGAGGTCAAACGGCCCACGGTTGATCTCAGCCATCGAACTCGCCAGGAAAATCAGGAACCCCAGAGGCGTCAGCAGGAAGAAGGGGACCTGGTGCCCGGTCACAATGTCATTCATCGACAAGGAACCGACGATCACCACCACGCCGATTATCGACAGCACCAGGGGCATCTCGTAGCTTATCATTGCCGCTACCACGCGCATGGCAGAAATCAATGAGTACTTGTTGTTCGAACCCCACCCAGCCATGAACAGCCCGACGACGCCCAGCGCGCTAACCGCCACCACGTAGAGAATCCCAATATTGAGATTAGGAATGAGCCCCCCCAGCTTGCCGTGAAACGGCACTACCGCGAAAATGAGCAGCACCGGCAGAAAGACCACAACAGGCGCTAGAAAGTGTACTGCCCTATCCGCTCCCGCCGGGACGATATCTTCCTTGAGCAACACCTTGATGGCGTCGGCGATCGGCTGTAGCACGCCGAAAGGACCGGCACGGTTGGGGCCCCTCCGGAGCTGGAACGGCCCGAACCCCCTGCGCTCAACGTAGATAAAGGCCATCACACCGATCACTACAAAAGCCAGGATTACGGTAGCGAAAACCGCGAAGTGCGCCCAGTAGTTGTCCAGAGGCCAGAAACTCATCAGCGGTCCACCTCACCCAGGCAGATGTCGATACTGCCAAAAGTAGCTATGGCGTCCGCCAGCTTCCAGCCTCTAATCATGTCGCGGAGCGCAGTGAGGTTGATTAGCGTCGGGGGCCGGATGTGCAGCCGATAGGGCGCTATCGAGTTGTCAGAGACAATATAGAAACCCAGCTCACCCTGCGGTCCTTCTATGCGTCCGTAAGCCTCGCCCTTTGGGGGCCTCAGGAATTGTGGCACCTTGGCGCAGACCTCTCCTTCCGGTAGCTGTTCTATGGCCTGCCTGAGTATACGCAGGCTCTGTTGCATCTCCATTATCCTGACCCTGTACCGGTCGTAGTTGTCCCCTACCTCCCCCGTGGGGATGTCAAATTCGAAGCGGTCGTACACAGAGTACGGGTCAACCTTCCGAATGTCCCACTTCACGCCGCTGGCGCGCAGCACCGGCCCGCTGACCGACGCATTGATGGCGAGCTCCCGCGGCAGGATGCCCACGCCCTTCGTCCGAGCCAGCAGTATCTCGTTCTCAGCCAGCAGCGCCTCGTATTCCTCGATGTAGCTCGGCATCTCCGCCACAAATTGCTTTAAAGCAGGCATGAACTCCTCAGGCAAATCATGACTCACCCCGCCGATGCGCATGTAGTTGTAGGTCAGCCGCTGCCCGCAGACCATTTCGAACAGATCCAGGAGCTTCTCCCTCTCACGATACATATAGAGCAGCGGCGTGAACACAGAACAGCCCAGGTCATTCAAGAAGAAACCTACTGCCATCAGGTGGCTCGAGATGCGCATCATCTCGTCCATGATGACCCGAATGTACTCAGCGCGCTCCGGAACCGTGATCCCGGCCAGCTTCTCCACCGCCAGGACGTATGCGTGGTTGTTGGTCATCGAAGACAGGTAAGCGAGTCGGTCGGTCAGTGGAATGAACTGGGTGTAGGTGCGGGTCTCTGCCAGCTTCTCAATGCCGCGGTGCAGGTAGCCGAACATGGGCTCCAGGTCCATCACCACCTCGCCGTCATACGTGACTCTCATACGAAAGACACCATGCGTCGAAGGGTGCTGAGGCCCCATGTTCAGGACAAACGGCTCAGTTCTCAACTCCACTTGACTAACCCGCCTGGTACAGATTCCACAATATCCTGGGCATGCTGCGCAAAAACGACCTCGACGGCCACTCGAGCTCCTTCTTGAAACAGGTGGCCGCCAGGCACAGGTCCAATTCCTCCTGCTGGAAGGAGGCTTCTCCGTGCCGAGAGATCCGGCGATTCAGATCCTCGATCAGCAGCCTGTCCCGCTTGATCCTGGAGTCCACATCCGCTGCTGCCTGCGCGCTTATCAAGCCGTGTTCCTTCTTCACCTGATTGAGACCCAACGCCGCTTCATAGGTAACGTCGGCTATCTCACCACGATTCAGCCACTGCGTTTCGTAGCTCAGCATGTGCGTCCATGTCGGCGCAAGCAGGGCCCGGCGATGTTCTTCCAGTGTCCGGCAGAACAGGGTGTAGCCGTACTCCTCTGGTCGCTCAAAAACCTGGCTCCCCGGATCTATAAAGGGACTCAACGGCGAGATGTGGGGGTGCAGCATGTTCCGCCCGCCGAAGTCCCGCAATAGCCTTCTTGTTTCCTCCACCGTATCCAGCACTGAGCCGTAGCCTTGCTTCGGCAGGCCGATCATATAGAACAGGTCGAACCGCTGGCAGTTGTTCTCCAGAGCTGCCTTGATGGTGTTCTCAATGTCGACATTCCGCCACCGCTTGCCAAACGCCCCACGGACATCTTCATCGTGGGACTCCGGGGACATCTGGACGTTGTAGTTGGGAATTGCCGCGCTGACCTTCTTGAAGAACCCCTCATCAGCGGGCCCGAATAGCTCGATTACCACCGGTCCTCCGACCCCATTCCGCTTCATAGAGCCGAGAAGCCTATCAGCGTAGTCTTCACCCGGCTGCCGTATGTCCCCTATTATGAAGACTGGACCGTTGAGGTAGCGTTGAACGCTATGGATGTCTCGGGCCAGCATCGTCGGGTTCCGATAGGCTACCTCATCTCTATTGCAGGAGCGCTTGAAATAGTACTTCGAACCTCCGCATGATCGACAGTTCAAGGTGCAACCCCGGCAGGTGAAGACAGCCGTAATGGGGTAGTCCAGCCAGTTACTGAAAGGCACAATGCCCCGGAGTGAGCGGTACTTGATCACCGACCTGACGGGATAGTTGTAGTCCAGAGGAATGTCATCAAGATCAGAAGGCACCCAGGTGAGGTCATTGTGGTGCACATCGCCATCCGCGCCTTTCCAGCTAAGATTCGGCACCTCCGCAACGCTTGCCCCACTCTTCAACGCCATCATCAGCCTCAGCACGGGCTCCTCAGTGGAGTCGCCCCGCACCACGAAATCCACCTGGGGGTACTGCATCAGCTCTTGGTGGAAGTAAGTTGCTGACAGGCCCCCGAAGATGACAGGCGTCGAGGGATGAAGCGCCTTCACGATGCGGGCCAACTCCAGACTGCCCTGCGCATGAGGCAACCAGTGGAGATCAATCCCGAAGGCCACCGGATTGAGCTTGCTGAGAAAGGCCTCTACATCGAAGCCCCGCTCACTCAGCATCCTGTTGGCTACGTTGACAATCCTGGTTGGCACCCCATGCCTCTCCAGGTAGCCAGCGATGCTCATGAAGCCAATGGGATACATCTCGAAGATAGGCGATGAAGGGATCACATCGCTTATCGGCCCGTAGACAACAGACCTCTTCCTGAAGTCATAGTTGCTGGGGGCATGCAGCAATACCAGGTCGGGGCCGCTCACAGGTAGTCCCTCCTCAGAGGATGACCCTCGAAACCCTGCCACATGAATATCCGCTTCAGATTAGGGTGTCCCACGAACGTAATGCCCAGAAGGTCGTATATCTCCCTTTCCTGTAGATCAGCCCCACGCCACAGCCCCACCAGGGAAGGTACCTCCGCGTTCTCACGGCTGCAGCGCGCCTTCAACACAATCCCGTGGTTATGCCTCATGGAAGTCAGGTGATAGACCACCTCGAGGTAATCGAGGTAGTCAACGCCGGTGATACAGTTGAGGTAGTCGAACTCGAGGCCCGGGGTGGTCTTGAGAAAATTGGCCACGGCCAGCAGAGACTCCGGCTTGATGAGTACCCATTCCTCACTCGCTTCGATGACTGCGTCAGGTACCTGGTTCCGTATTTGCTCGCCAACCTGATGACCTGCAAGTGGCTTCGTCATGCCTGACTGCCCTGTGTAGCCCTCCCCTTGATCAGCCTCCGCAAATCGATGAGGTCCTCGCTGACACTGCGCCGCTCTATCTTCTCGTGCACTTTCATCACCCCGTAGAGCAGCGCCTCAGGACGCGGTGGACATCCGGGAACGTAGACATCCACCGGGATAATCCGGTTCACCCCCGGCACCACACTATATGAATGCGCAAAGGTACCTCCGCTAATAGCACAGGCACCCATGGCCAGGACCCACTTCGGCTCAGCCATCTGATCATATAGCATCCTCAGCGCCCGGGCCATTTTCCAGGTCAGCGTCCCGGCCACGATCATGAGGTCAGCCTGCCTGGGTGAGGCACGGAAGATCTCCATGCCGAAGCGTGCTATGTCGAACCGCGAGGCAGCCGTCGCCACCATTTCCATGGCGCAGCAAGCCAGACCCGTGGTCGCTGGCCAGAGAGAGTAGTGACGTCCCCAGTTAAGCAGCTTGTCTACGCTCGTCACCAACACATTCCGGCTCAGCTCTGCTTGCAACCACTCAACTGGGTCGGGGAGAGGCTCCTGCGATCTAGCCATGAGCTCCTCGATCTGCCTCCCCTCCTCCCTGTCAATCTCCTCGAGCGAGAAGTCGAACGCGGGCTTATCTATTTCCACTCCATGACTCCCTTTTTCCATGCATAAAGGTAAGCCACAACGATGATGCAAACCAGGATTACCGCCGCAGCCAGGCCAAAGCCGGCCAACTGGTTCAGACTCACCGCCCAGGGAAAGAGAAAGACGGCAAGCACGTCAAAAGCCACGAACAGGACTGCATAGAAATAGAAGCGGAAGTTGAACTGCACCCAGGTCTTCCCGGTGGTCTCCATACCGCACTCATAGGTGGTGTACTTCACCGGGTGGGGCTTGTTCCGTGCAGCTAAGCCAAGGAAGCGTAAGCTCACCGGTGCAAGAATAAAACCGAGGGTGGTAAGGATTGCTACTATTACGAACAGACCCAGGAGTCCAAAGTTAGCGAGCAATCGTCTCCCCCTAGTTCTGGGGATAATATAGCACACCAAATTTTGAAAATCAACCCAGTGTACTCGTCCACTACATATGAGACAGTTGGA
Organism: Chloroflexota bacterium; assembly: GCA_003650185.1. Taxonomy (GTDB): domain Bacteria; phylum Chloroflexota; class Dehalococcoidia; order UBA2247; family RBG-13-53-26; genus B9-G15. Next base: position 9,286 of record QMOF01000076.1, read on the forward strand.
GGTCCGGGGCGATCTCCGGATGGCAGTCTCTAAGATACTCCGCAGGCGTTCTCCATTGCAATGCTTGATGAGGGCGGATGTGGTTATA
>QMOF01000077.1 GCA_003650185.1 Chloroflexota bacterium
CAGAAGGGGTCTCCTACACACGGTCCCTGTCCCGCCCTTCGCAGCAGCCAGACGTCCCTTTTGGAGCCTGTCATATCCCTGACCTGACGCGGCCATCGGCTGGGTGACTGGATCAGCGCCGGCGTGTGTTTGGCCCACCAGTGCCGTGCTCGTCGGGGTGGAAAGACTTCGGGTCGGGTGGGGGCACCAGACACCCACATAAAGACTCAGTTACAGCGTAACATTGCAGCCAGCCCAACCGGTATTTTCGTAGCAATGACACGCCGGAACACGCCTTCTCCGGTGCCAATCGCTGATTTAGGGCCGCCATCGTGACTCGCCACTCCCGGTCAGTCCCTCGATATTCGCCACACGTGGACCAGGCGCTGGCCCACTGTCAGGAAAGTCAAGGCGGTCAGCACGCCGAGGGCGACAGGCAGCGCTGTGTCTATCCACTCGCCCAGGAAGAGCCCCAGTGTCAGCACCACCACCCTTTCCGCCCTGGTAAACACACCGACCTCGCACGCCAAGCCCAGCCCCTCGGCCCTCGCCCTGATGTAGCTGACCAGGACGGAGCCCACCAGCGTAGAGTAGACCAGGACAGGCTCCCAGAAGGCGTCACGGTGCAGGTACAGGACGAGCACACCCAGGAGCACTGCGGCCTCGCCGAGCCGGTCGCACACAGAGTCAAGGACAGCGCCAAACCTGGTGGCCTTCCCGCTAGCCCGGGCCACCGGGCCGTCAAGGAGGTCAAACGCACCGGAAAAGAGAACCAGTACGCCCCCGACCAGCAGGTACTCCTTGCCGACGACGACGGCAGCAGCTACGCTGATAAGGCAGCCCATCACGGTCAGCGCATTGGGTGTCGCCCCAGCCTTGGCCAGCAGACTGGCCAGACCAGACGTGGACCAGCGGGCTGCTGTGTGGCGTACTTCGGAGAGGCCCATCAAATATCCTGCCCCATCAGCTCCCCGTAGTAGGCCAGCGTCCTTTGGGCTATAGCGTCCCAGGTCTGCCCTTCCACCTTGCGCCTGCCGTTGGCGCCCATTTGCTGACGCAGGGCCTCGTTGTTCAGAAGGGAGATGAGGGCATAGGCCAGCGTTTTCACGTCTTTGGGTGGCACCAGAAGCCCGTCAACGCCGTGAGTCAACACATTGGCGTACCCGTCGATGTCGGAGGCTATCACCGGCTTGCCGGCGGCCATTGCTTCGAGCAGGACGATCCCGAAGCTCTCTCTCCCGACAGCCGGGACGCAAAAGACATCGGCCGTGCGGTAGTATCGAGGTAGGTCTTCGTAGGACGTAAGCCCTGCGAAGACGACGTCCTTCAGCTTCACCGCTTTCACCCAGTCGCTGTATCGAGACTTGTTTCCCGGGCCTACCAGGATAAGTCTCGCCTGAGGGATCTCTGCCTTTACCCTCTGGAAAGCCTTGAGCAGGTAACCCACCCCTTTCCGCCCTTCCAGCCGGCTGACGAAAAGGATGTTCAGCTTGCCGTCGCAGAACTCCTGAATCGGGGGCAAGTCCGCGGAGAAACGCTCCATGTCGACCCCGTGGGGTATAACGCGGTACTCACCGGGGAAGTACCGTGAGACGAACCTCCTGGCCGGCTCCGAGACACAGATTTTGCCGTCAAGCTTGTTGTAGTACCAGCGACACAGCGGCTTCCAGAACCAGTATCCGAAGGAACGCTGGTAGAAAGCATGGAAGGTGGCCACATTGATCGAGCGCGAGCAGGGGAGCACCATCCAGGGCAGGGAGGGGAAGAGAGGTTCGTGGAAATGCAGGATGTCAAACCTTTCGGCTTCCAGGATGGACTTTATCTTCGGCACCAGCCACCAGGAGAGCGTCAGCCGCGCCACCGAGCCATTTGAGGGGTAGGGAATGGTCTTGCCCAAGGGGATGATGACCTGGGACTTGGGCAGGGCCTTCTTGTTGGAGCACGGAGCAAGCACCTTTACATCGTGCCCCATCCTGGCCATGGACACGGCCAGACTGGAGATGTGGGAATTTACTCCGCCCGGATAGGCAAAATCATAAGGTGAGACCAGCCCGATCCTCATCGCCGGGACCTATTTCTTGCTGCTTGATTTCTTAGCTGGCAAGGTCCGGTTGTTCGTGCCCTCAACAAACTCCTCTACCATTCTGCGGCCATCGTCGTCAGTATACTGGATTGGCGGCGATTTCATGAAGTAGGCCGACGGCGCCACCAGGGCCCCCCCAAGTCCCCTTTCCAGGGCCAGTTTGCAGCACCTTATAGCATCGATGACCACCCCGGCCGAGTTGGGGCTGTCCCACACCTCGAGCTTCAACTCCAGATTCAGGGGAACGTCCCCGAATGCCCGCCCCTCCATGCGGATGTGGCAGAACTTGCGGTCGCTCAGCCAGGGAACGTAGTCGCTGGGCCCCACATGGATGTTCTCGGGGTCAAGCTCGTAGTCTAGCTGAGACGTGACGGCATTGGTCTTGGATATCTTCTTCGACTCCAGACGTTCCCTCTCCAGCATGTTGTAGAAGTCCGTGTTGCCCCCGAAGTTCAACTGATATGTTCGCTCCAGCCTGATGCCTCGGTCACGGAACAGCCTGGTAAGCACACGGTGAGTGATGGTGGCCCCCAACTGGGACTTGATGTCATCGCCTATCACCGGCAGTCCCCGCTGTGCGAACCGTTTCTGCCAGTACTCTTCACGCGCAATAAACACAGGGATACAGTTGACCAGGCCGCAGCCAGCGTTGAGTATCTGTTCTACGTACCATTTGGTGGCCTCTTCGCTGCCCACAGGAAGGAAGTTGACCACCACGTCGGTCTTCGCGTCCTTCAGTATCTCGGTCACGTTTGAGGTAGCCCCAGGAGCCTTGGCGATCATCTGGGAAAGGTATTTCCCCAGACCATCATGGGTCATTCCCCGTTCCACCTTGATCCCCAGCGGCGGCACTTCGCAGAACTTGAAAGTGTTGTTCGGCCTCATAGAAATGGCATCCGACAGGTCTCTGCCCACCTTGTTCTTGTCAATATCAAAGGCGGCCACAAACTCAATGTCAGCGACGTGGTATCCTCCGAGCTCAACACACCTCAGGCCAGGAATGAAATCATCTTGTCTTGCATTGCGGTAGTAATGGACACCTTGCACCAGGGAGGAAGCACAGTTGCCCACACCTATGATGGCCACATTTATCTTCGCCAAGCTACAGCCCTCCTTTCCTGTTTCGGGAGTCGCATTACTAATCTTTCTCCTTCTCCGCTCCGGTCCCCCTCACCAGCATGACCGGCCTGTTGGCAGCGTGCAGCACCTCATCAGCAACACTGCCGAGCAGCCATCGCCCGATGCCGCTGCGCCCGTGGGTGGACATGGCAACAAGATCGACGTTGGCCTCGCTGGCGTAGGCGACCACCCTGTCAGCGGGAGACCCGATTTCCACCTCGCAGCGGGCCGTTATTCCCCTGTCGGCCAGCCTGTCCCTGATCCGCCCCAGATATTCCCTGGCTGCTTCCAGGGCCTGGCTCACCTGGGCCTCGGCCATCTGACCAAGTTCTGGAGAATAGCCGTCAACAAGACCAAGCTCGGGGCGCGGATTGACTACGTGAAAAAGTACCACCTCCGCACCAGTCACAGATGCCAGCTCTTCGACATAGGGTAGCGCGGCCTCACCCAGGCTCGAACCGTCTAGAGGCAGCAGTATCCGTCTGAAGCTGACCGTTTGTTCACCGGAAGACTTATTGTTCAATGGTGCATCCTGTGCTATATTTATAGCCTAAACATTGGCAAGGGGCAACAAGGGATTTACGACTTCCACACCCACAGTTGTCTGAGCGACGGGGCTCTTTCGCCAATTGAGCTGATTCGCCGGGCCTCGCAGAAAGGGTACCACGCCATCGCCATCACTGACCATGTTGGCCTGGGTTCACTGGAGAGGCTCATTTCTGAGATAACCCGGGACTGCTCCCTGGCCAGAAAGCACTGGGACATCGTCGCTATTCCTGGTGTGGAGCTCACCCATCTCCCGCCTGCGGCGATCGGCCAGGCTGCCAGGCAAGCCAAGGAGATGGGAGCACGTGTGGTGGTTGTCCACGGTGAGAGCATAGTTGAGCCGGTGGAGGCTGGGACCAATCTGGCGGCAGTGCAGTCGCCTGATGTCGACATCCTGGCCCACCCGGGGCTGCTATCTCTGGAAGAGGCCCAAGCAGCAGCGGCCAACCGGGTCTTCATCGAAATCAGCGCGCGTAAGGGTCACTGCCTGACGAATGGGCACGTCGCCCAGGTGGCGCGCATGGCCAGGGCCAAGCTTCTGCTTGGCTCGGACGCTCACGACCCAGAGGACTTGATGACCGAGTCCCTTGCCGTGGCCATATTGAGGGGCTGCGGTCTGCAAGAGAGCGAGGTCAACCAGGTCCTGGCAGTTCACCCGCGTGAACTGCTCGGCAAGCTCAAGTCAGCCGGCTTCCCATAACTCCCACGCGCCTGATCCGAGAAACGGGTTGGGCAAGTTGTAGCGGCACACCGTAACTGAGCCTTTGGGTGACGAGTAGGGGCGGTCGGTTGTGCTTCGCTCCACCCAACCTGCGCGTGCTGTCCCATCTCAGTACACTCACGCCGCCAGGATTCCAGCGACCAAGTGTTGACAGTTGTGAGGCAATTCGGCCAGCTTAACTTTTGCCCCGGCGCGTGCTAGAATTCCGATGGCCAGCCGGCCAAGGCCAGGGCTAGAAGGTGCATAGCGTGCTGTGACGGGCGTTCGGTGCTTTGCCTGGCAAGGTTGCACGGCAGGCATTGGAAAGGCGCCGGGGGAATCGGCCAAGGAGAGGGTGTAAATGGCACAGAGACTAGCCAGCATCAAGCGCGAGACCCAGGAGACCGCCATCGGGTTGGAGATGGTCATCGACGGCAGAGGTGGCTTTGAAATAACCACCGGCCTGAGGATGTTCGATCACCTTCTGGCCCAGCTTGCCAGGCACGGTGTCTTTGACCTGAAGGTCTCGGCCACCGGCAACGACCCGCATCACATGGTCGAGGATGTTGCCCTCTGTCTCGGCCGGGTCTTCAACGAAGCTGTTGGAGAAAAACGCGGTATTGTCAGGATGGCCCATGCGGTGGTGCCGATGGACGACGCTCTGGCCATGGTGGCTGTCGACATCGGCGGCAGAGGCTATGCCGTGGTCGACGCCCGCTTCGACCATGACAACATCGGTGACCTGCCCAGCAGTCTTGTCCCTCATTTCCTGGAGAGTTTTGCCGCGGAAGCCCGTATCAACCTGCATGTTGCCATTCTCAAAGGAAGCAACGACCACCACAAGGCTGAGGCAGTGTTCAAAGCGCTGGCCCGGGCGCTGGACAGCGCCACACGGTTCGACGATAGGGTACGCGATAGCATACCCAGCACCAAAGACGTGATCGACTGACCAATCAGGGGGCTCAGTCACAGAAGGAAGGACTACATCAAAGGGGAACCAGCCCTCCGGTCGCCTCTCGTTGCCTGTCCAAGTAGCGGCTGCCCGCCACACGGTTCTTCCGCCGGCACCCGGCCGCTGGCTCTACTGGGCGGCTCTACTGGGCCAGGAAACCGCCGTCAACCGCCATGCAGTGGCCGGTAACGAAGGAGCTGGCATCGGAGCATAGCCAGATAACGGCTGCGGCCACCTCGTCCGGGCTGGCCCAGCGGTGCATCGGGGCAGGGAGGGTCTTCCCCATCTGGGGCTGTTTCGCCAGCCGCCGGGACATGGCGGTGCGAATACCCCCGGGGCATACCGCATTCACCCGGATGTTGGACTGGGCGTACTCCAGTGCCACGGCGCGCGTCAACTGCACCACGCCCCCCTTGGACGCGCAATAAGGAGACAGACCCTGCAGGCCGACCACACCCCCAACCGATGCCGTGTTGACGATGACCCCTCCCCCCTGCTTCAGCATCTGTGGGATTTCGTACTTCAGGCAAAGCCAGACGCCCTTCAGATTCGTGTTGATTATTCTATCCCACTCCTCTTCCTCAAAATCAGGGGTCAGGGCCATCCTGCCCTCGATACCGGCGTTGTTGAAAGCGCAATCCAGGGCGCCATAGGTTGACACCGCCGCCTCAATCGCAGCCGCAGCCTCGGCACTTCTAGCTACGTCGCACTTGACAAAGATGGCTTCACCACCAGCCTCTTTGATGAGACTGACAGTCTCTTCTCCTTCGTCGGCCAGGATGTCCACCACTACCACCTTCGCTGCCTCGCGGGCGAAGGCCAAAGCCGTCGCCCTGCCAATTCCAGAGGCGGCGCCTGTTACCAGCGCAACTCTGCCCTGCTGCATGGGTCTTCCTTACCTCCTGTCTCCTTCTTATTGCGGGTAGCCGCCAGGCGAAAGAGGCATCACCACAGGCTTGTATAGCGGGTGGGTCAAACCGACAGTAGCCGGCAGCCGGTACTCCGGTCGGCCGCTGAGCAGACAAACACCAAGGCTGCCTGAAGGATGTATCCTACTGCCACGGACAGCAACGCCTACCGCCGTGAGTCTGGTTTCGAGGTCTCTCGGAATTCTTTGGCTTCGCCGGTATCGGCGTCGAAGACGACAGTCGCCGCCACTCTCCGGAACCACTTGTCTTTGCCGTAAGTGACTGAGACCACCCAGTAGTTGCGCCACTTGCGGAAGGACCGTATCTCAAGATCAAGGGGTTCGACGCCAAACGACTCGAGGGCGGCCTTGGTTACTGTCGGTAGCTCTTTCGGCTGAATAGCCATCTGCTAAGGTGGCCCTCCTCTAGGCTCAGCTCCCGGTCTTACATACTTCTAGCACAAAAAGGCAGCGTTGGCAAGCATGCCACCCTGCATATAACCGTCCACATTCGGCCGGGGCAATGGGGTTGCCTCGGTCTGGAGCAATCGCAGCTCCACGAGCGACACGGCGCGCAGCGCACTAAAAGCCATCAGCAGAGCGCTGGGCCGGACTTTGCCTGTGCCTCTCCTGGGATCTGGCCCCTCTCTCTCTGCGCGCTGCTGGCCTCTAATTGCCGTTTTCGCACGTGCTGATCGGCGATTACTGCGACTGGAAAGGTGGATGCCCCGGACCCGTGCAGGCCTCGGGGCATCCGCGTTCAGGTCTTTCCCGGCTTCGAACGTCGCTTAGTGAACGTGGCTGTTCAGCAGCCTTCGCCTTATGGCCAGTGGCATCAGGAGCCCCAACACCATGGCTGTGGCCACGATTCCCCATGTGGTCACCCCGGGGACTTTGACCGACTCTTCCCAGGTCTTCTCCACCACGTTCGAGGTCAGCCCCCCGGGCGTGGTGGCCACAATCTTGTCTGTGCCAGTGGTGGTCCCTGGATAGCTCCACCTAGCTTGCCCGTTGCTGTCGGTAATCCCGGTCCCGCTCATACCTGCATGCGGGCCATCCACGATGGTGAAGGTTATCTCCTCGCCGACCACGGGTAGGCCCCCCTGTGTGTGGGTAGCTACTACGGTGTGCTCCTGGCCCACGGGGTTGGTGTCAGACCGGGGAGTCAGGACCAGTTCCACGAAAACCACGGTACATTTCTCATGAAGCGCCTCTTCGAACTCAGCGAAGCTGGTGACCTTCCTCACGAAGCCCTGCGATCCGGGCGGATCGGGGTAGGGTGGAGCAATCACGCCCGGCTCGGGGTACACTATGTTGTCCCTGAGCCACTCCAGCCAAACTTGCGCTACTCCGACGGCTTCAGAGTAAATCTCATCAATGCCCGCGGTGACGGCAGCATTGCGTTCTGCGATGGCAATGGCAGGCTCAGTTTCCTCGGGTTCAGGGTGCCCATTGGTGATCAGATTGATAATCTGACGACCGCTGGGATCGAAGTTCGGAGAGCCGATGATCTGCTCTTTGGCCATCCTGATCCCCGCGCCGGTAGGCGTGAGGCCGCCTCTCTTGCTTATGGCCCTGACGCCGTCAGCAATGGTTTCTGCGGTCGCCTGGCTATCGACCACAGTGGGCGGGACTTCCAGCGTAGCAGTCGATTCGGCAAACTGGATGACAGTCAACTCCACCGTACCGTTGCGTGAGATGCAGGTGGGGTCTTCGATTATCGACGCCGTCGCATTGATCATGAGCGCCCACTCCGATGCGTCGATACTGCCAGAGCCGTCAATGACAAATGCTACCTGGGTGTTTACTTCAGGACTGGCATGCGCTACAGAAGGCACCAGCGCCAGCAGGACCACTGCCAGCACCGTCAGCAGCACGGCCAGTTTTCGTCGTCCTCTTTTCATTCAGTTCACCCCCTTTTTCCTTTGTATGTCTTCGTGCACTAACGGATGAGAGTCATATCCCTCAATGTCACCTCCCTCTGCCACAGACCTGCCAGGTCAGCAATTCAGTCGGCACTGGGCCTCAACCATCGAGCCCCAGCCCTTTTGATTGAGAGTAGCACTGCTACGTTTTAGGAATGGTGAACGAACGGTGAAGAAAACGTACAGAAGCGGTTTCACCTTGGTGAGTGCAGGGTTACACTATCGGTAGGGGAGCGGACCTCACACCGTTGCTGGGTGCCGGAAGAAAGCAACAACCGCATGCTACGGAATGAGCGTAGCGAGGTATCTCTACGACCGGGCCTTTTCGCTGCGCTCATGGTGACGCTTGACCCTGCTGGCAGGATGGGCTCATTCCATCAGCCGGGGGTTGGTGGATTCCACTACGCCAGCCCCGCCTGCGGCGCTGTGCTCCCCCGCGCCCGTGCTGGGGCAGTGGTTCTCACGGTCCTCTGCCAAGCGCTTGACAGGCTCGCGTGCCCGTGATTGAATGGTTATCTGCACACTGCCCCACCGACAGATGCTCCACATGCGAGCGAAAGGAGTTGAGAGGATGGCAGACGATCCCCTGAGCGTGGCGAAGGAGATCACCCTGGCCCTCTTGCCCAGGTTGGCCAAGCTGGAGGGAAAGGCGTCCAAGAACATGGACCTGGGTGAGGCGGCAGGCAACGTCTTCAGAGGCGTGTACAGGCAGGTGCTTCAGGCCGTGGCAGAAACCAGCAAGTCACCCTCAGAGAAGCCCTAGACGCTTGATTGCGCTGATTGGTCTCTACATTGGGGGCGCTGCTCTGCCGAGGGCCAGTGCAGTTGCAACCTGGCTTTGCTCCGCGATCCCACGCCCTGAATCAGCGGCTGGCTCTGAAGAAGGCGGGGCCCAGAGTGTCATTGCGAGTGCGGCGACTCAATGACACGGACAGGCTAGAAGTAGCATCTCGGTGCCAATCGCCGATCTGCAGCCGAAACACCCCATCTGCCGCGTAACTTCTCTGATGTACTATCGCTGACATGGACCCGGCCACGCTTCTGCTGACGGCGCTCGGCTTGTCCATGG
>QMOF01000078.1 GCA_003650185.1 Chloroflexota bacterium
GCCGCAGCAGCAGCCGGGGGTGATACGGGTGTTGCCCCATTCCGCTGTAGCCCGAGTCAAGACCGCCCACCTCCAGTTGCTCCGTTACCTCCCTAAAGATGTGCACCTCGTCCTCAGACCCCAAGAAGTCGGCCAGGGAAGGGGGGAATAGATACCCCGCATCTATGATATAGGGCTTGTACTCTATCTTCTGCATAGCCTGACTCCTGTCTGCGCATCGCTCTTCTAAGTATAACTCCTATCTGTGCAGATTGGAACCACACCCGACTAACTGTCTCCTACCTATCACCTGACAACTGGTGACCCAAGCTCCTAGGATTTCTCTTTTGCTCATGATGATAACCAAAATCAAACAAAGTCAGCAAGTGAGCCGGAAGCGAGGCTGTCATACACCAGCCTTGACTACCGCAGCCAAGAAGAGAGCACGGCTGGCAGGCTTTCGCCTGCCAGCCCGATCGGAAGCTGTCCAGAGAGCGCTGATGACGAGCTATTCCGGAGCCCGGAACTTGTAGCCCTTGCCGGGAACGGTGATTATGGTGTGCGGGTTCTTTGGATTGTCCCCGATCTTTCGCCTCAGACGGTGCATGTGTACCTTGACAACGTTGGCGTCGTTCAGGAACTCCTCCCCCCAGACCCTCTCCACTAGCGCCTTCTGAGACAGCGTTCGCCCACTATTAGTGGCCAGCTCACACAGGAGCTTGTACTGCGTCGGCGTCAGGTTCACCTCTCGGCCGTGCACCTTCACTTCCTGAGACCTGAAGTTGATCCACAGCCCACCGCGCTCAAGGGTTGCGGGCAGCATGGTTTCCGCAGCCTTGGCGCGGCGGAGAACCGTCCTCAACCGTGCCACCAACTCCATGTGGCTGAACGGCTTGACGATATAGTCATCAGCTCCCAACTCGAGCCCCCGGACCCGATCCATCTCGTCGCCCTTAACAGTGATTATGATGACAGGCACATTGGAGAAGCTGCGAATCTCAGATAGGACCTCAAAACCGTTGATATCGGGGAGGAGCAAGTCCAGGAGGGCTATGTCTGGGACTAACTCCCTCAGCATCTCGATCCCACGACGCCCCAAGGATGCCGAGACAATCTCCGCCTGGGGCAATCCCATTCGCACGGAGAGCGATATGACCTCCAGAATGTCCGGGTCATCTTCGATCACGAGTATCTTCATGGCCACATCCCCTCCCGGCCTCGTAGAACAGTTTAGCACACGTCAAGTTACCGACAGGTAAAGTTCAGGAGGCTGCCGGTTTCGGCATGGTTACCTCGGAGTTAAGGAACAGCAAACATCACAGGCAGTAATCACCGTGCTCTTTGTCGAATATTTTCCTGGGTGTCACACCTTCGGCCTGACATCGCTCCGACACTCGACCGTACCTCCCACCAAGGAAGCGGCCAGTCCGGGGCTTCGCGCACGTTTTGACCGAAGACCAGGCGGAATATCAGGGCCGGTGGGACGAGTGAAGTAAAGCGGGACACATCAGACTTTGCCAGGTGGTGTAGGGACAGGTCTTCAGACCTGTGCCAGCGGGGCGCCGCTATCAAGTGGCACACTGAGGTCGACGTCGCTCGGATTCTTCACTGCTCTCAGAATGACACAGTGGCAGAATTGGGTACCTGTCAGGCTTCGGACCTGACCAGGCCGCCGGCTCGGCCCCTCCGGCAGCGATAGGGTGGACGTGACTCACCAGTCCGCTGCTCGCCCGGAGTGGAAACGCTTCAAGCCAGTTGCCACACCCCACACTAAGGCAAAGGCCCGTCGCAGGATACCGCTTCATTACGCCTATCCCATGTTCCCAGAGCAATTGCGCCCATCCTGCAAAAGAAAGGAGCACGGGGCTTTCGCCCCGTGCTCTGGTCCATCCTTTCGCGCCACCCAGGCTAGAGCAGGCCGTCCCAGTTGATAATAACTGGTGCAAACACCAGCGATATCACCGCCATGAGCTTTATCATAATGTTCAGGGAAGGCCCGGAGGTGTCTTTCATCGGGTCGCCCACGGTGTCACCTACGACGGCTGCCTTGTGGGCATCCGAGCCCTTGCCGCCGTACTCACCCTTCTCGATCCACTTCTTGGCATTGTCCCAGGAACCGCCAGCATTGGCCATGGTAATGGCCAGCAGGAATCCACTGCCAATAGACCCGATCAGGAACCCTGCCAGGGCGAACTTGCCCAGGATGTAGCCGACCAGCAGCGGAACAGCTATGGCCATCACGGCTGGAATGATCATCTGGCGCAGTGCAGCTGTGGTGCAGATAGCCACACACCTGCCGTACTCCGGTCTGCCGCTACCATCCATTATCCCCGGTATCTCCCTGAACTGACGCCGCACTTCCTCAACGATCAGTCCGGTGGTCCTGCCCACGGAGGTCAGCGTAAGGGCGCAGAAGATACCCGGCAGCATGATTCCGATGAATAAGCCCGCTATCATGGGGGCACTCAGTAGGCTCATCTCCTCGGCAAACCTGAAAACGACGCTCCCATCGTCATTCACGTGGACGATCTGCACCGCCACCGCGTACGACAGCAACAGGGCCAAAGCGGTGAGACCGGCTGAGCCTATGGCAAAGCCCTTGCCCGTAGCCGCCGTGGTATTGCCCAGGGAGTCGAGGGCATCGGTCCGCTCCCGGATCTCAGGTGGCAGATGGGACATCTCCACGATCCCGCCGGAGTTGTCCGCCACCGGACCGTAGGCATCTGTAGCCAGCGTGATACCCAGAGTGGACAGCATACCGATACCGGCTATGGCCACGCCGTAGTAGCTGGCGAAATGGTTGGCCACCAGCAGCGCTGCCACCACGAACAGGAAAGGCGGCAGGATGCTGATCAGGCCGTTGGCAAAGCCACTGACTATGTTGGCTCCTGCTCCCGACGTGGAGGCTTTAGAAATCCCCCTGGTCGGTCCGAACTCGTACGAGGTGAAGTAGCTGGTGCTCTCGCCAATAAGCACACCGGCTATCAGGCCCGAAAGCACCGCCCAATACGGGTCAAGGTTCTCGGCCAGGAACTTTACCGCCAGGAAGGAGAAAACCGCAGTGAGGATGGCCGCAGCGAAGGTCCCGGTACGAAGGGCCCGCAGCAGGGCGCTCATCTCAGGTATCTCGCCCACCCTGACCATCAAGGCGCCAATAATCGAGGCTACTATGCCGCCCGCGGCCACCATCATTGGCAAAAGCCAGGCCGTCTCCAGGTCCCCCGTTGCAAAGAAGGGGATAGCCACGGTGAAGAGGGCCATGGTGGCGATAATGGACTCTACGTAGGACTCGAACAGGTCGGCGCCCATGCCAGCCACGTCGCCTACGTTATCGCCTACGAAGTCGGCAATCACGGCCGCGTTGCGCGGGTCGTCCTCCGGGATGCCCTGCTCCACTTTGCCCACCAAGTCAGCCCCGGTATCCGCAGCCTTGGTATAGATTCCGCCACCTACCCTGCTGAACAGGGCCACGCCGGAAGCGCCGAACCCATAGGCTGGTATGATTTCAATGAACTCCGGGTCGGTGGAATTGTGAAAGGCAAAATACAGTATGGCCAGGCCGATAACCCCCACGCCCACCACAGTCATTCCCATAACAGCGCCTGCCCTGAAGGAGACCCTCAAGCCCTGGTTCAGGCTGGCATTGGCAGCGGCCGCTGTCCTGGCGTTTGACCTGATGGCTATGCTCATCCCGGCATATCCCGCCCCCATGGAGCACAGGGCACCAAACAGGAAAGACACTGCCATCTGCCACCCCAGCGTGCTTATCGCAGCCAGGATGATGGTCACGATGACGACAAACACAGCCAGTATTTTGTACTCGCTGTGCAGGAAGGCTATAGCGCCTTCCTTGATAGCCCCGGAGATCTCTCTCATCCGGGCCGAGCCTTCGTCCTGCTTCATGACGTAGAGCACCGCGTAGAGGGCGAAAGCCAGCGCCAGGACCCCGGCTATTAGAGCAATAAACATATAGTCCATCCATCACCCTCCTTGAAAAAGACAAAGAAAAACGGGGCCTTTGGCAGTTCCCAGCATAGCCCCGCTAGATACATTGGTTCCAATGAAACCTCGGCGCGTAGTGTACTACGGAGGCATCAGCAAAGTCAAATCTTGCCTGGGAGCGGATTCGGCCGGAGATTGGGGCCGAGACGCTGTTTTGTGGCATTTCCACGCCGTTGTGAGGACCACTGGGGCCGAGGCACCCCTCGGCTCCGGAAAAGCTTCCCTGCGCGTAGGGACAGGGCTTCAGCCCTGCCCGAGGGGCGGACAGACCTTCACATCTGTCCCTACGTACCACCCGAGAGTATTCCTGCCGGAGAAAGGTCTGGTCTGCTGAACATGAAGAGTTGCACCCCTGGTCCGTGTCGGCTGACACTACCCCTGGTACGCTTCCGCTGAACCATGTCAGGCCTGGACCTGACACCCACGTACGGCTGCCTGTTACAGGCAAGGCCACCGCCCCCCGGCGAGGGCTAGAGAGCGTACCTTCCGCGCAGGCCCTCCTGGGTGACCACTGTGCCATGACTACGTCCAGAAGTTGCCTCCTCAGTCCACGTAGTAAGAGTGCCGCAGCCGCCGCCTGGCCCGGCTGCTAGCGCCCCTTGAACTGGGGCTTCCGCTTCTCCATGAAAGCCTGGACGCCTTCCTTGTAGTCCTCTGTGCCAGTGCAGACCTTGACGGCGTAGTTCTCGTAGTCCAGGGCAGTCTCTATGTCGGAACGAAGGCCCCTGTAAACGCCGTACTTGGCCAACTCCAGCGGGATGGGCGGGTTGGCGGCGATCTTCTCCGCCAGCTCCATGACCGTGGGCATGAGCTGCTCGGGAGGAACGACGCGGCCCACCAAGCCGATGCGCAGCGCCTCGGCCGCATCGATGACAGCGCCGGTGTAGAACAGCTCCAGGGCTTTCTCTATGCCTATTATCTGGGGCAGCAAAAAGGTGGCTGCGCCGTCGGGGACGAGGCCGCGGTTGACCCAGGCGCAACTGAACCGGGCCTTCTCAGAGGCTATCCTTATGTCGCAGGCCGCGATAAAGGATATCCCCATGCCGGCCGCGACGCCGTTGATGGCAGCAATGGTCGGCACCCGGATCTTGCGGATGATAGGCACCTGGAAGCCCATCCGCTGGGTGATCTTCTTGCGGTTCAGTTCCTCTTCCTGACCAGCGATGCGCGAGGACATGACGCTGACGTCCACCCCGGCGCAGAAGGCGCGGTCGCCCGCGCCGGTGAGGACAAGCACCCGCATATCGTCGTCTTCGCTGACGTCTGTCAGCGCCGCCACCAGCTCCTCCCTGGTCTCGAGCGTCATGGCGTTCATCTTCTCGGGGCGGTTGATGGTCAGTGTGGCGATGTTGTCTTTTTTTTCGAGGATGATGTCCTTGTACGGCACTCTGGTTGACCTCCCTCTTTGTCTGCGCGGGTGGACCGCAAGTCTGAATCGCCTACAAGCATACTGAGACAGCGCGCCCTATGTCAAAGTCCGCCTCTGGCTCGCCTTGACAAGTAGGAACTGTAGTCGCTGCGCAGGGGGTGCCACCGGCAAGGCCGCGAGCTTGCCTGTGCTCTAAGGACCAGAGCCCTGCTGGGGCACACACGGGCAAGCCATCAGCCGCAAGCCGCCATGGCAGGCAATGTCCCACCGCAAGGGCCACCCACTAAGACCCTTCAAGCTGGCTGGCTCTGCTGGCGCCGCTCGTGGTGGCTTCATCCAGTTTTGACATTGGCCTCAGCCGCTCAGTAACCTTACGGAAATGACAGGAAGGAGTACACAGTGCTTTGCAGTTTCGATGGCAAGACACCACGCATAGGCTCAGAGACCTATGTCAGTCACACTGCGCTGGTAGTGGGTGATGTGACAATAGGAGACAACTGCTACATCGGCCACGGGGCTATCCTGCGAGGAGACTACGGAACGATACAGATAGGGAACGGTACCGCAGTAGAGGAGGGGGTCATCATACACGCTCCTCCCAATGAGGCATGCGTTATCGCGGACAAGGTGACCATCGGGCACGGAGCCATCGTGCACTGCAAGTCTATTGGTAGCTACGCACTGATCGGCATGGGGGCGATCCTGAGCCTGTACTCGGAAATCGCAGAAGAGACAGTGATTGCTGAAGGCTCCGTTGTCAGGCGGGGGCAGAAGATTCCCCGGGGCGTGATCGCCGGTGGAAACCCGGCAGAAGTCATTCGACACGCTTCCGCGCAAGACAAGGCCTGGTGGGAAGGGGCGAAGCAGCTTTACATTGACCTGGCCAGGAAGTACCTGGCCGGTGGCATGCGCGAGATCAACTGAGCTGCACACGCATCCGGGAATGCTCCATCGAGAAGTAACATCGGGCAAATCATGCCGCTCTCCGTGCTCTTGTTGCCCGTTGCGCAGAATCGCACATCGGCTGCCTGTTCCACCCGTCGTCAGCAACCCGCGTACCTCCGCCAAGAGATGGGTCCCCTTGTGCCAGGCCCACCCTGAGACCTCATAGCCCTGTACACACGGTGGGGGTCGGGCTCAGAACCGAGCCCGACTAAGCCGGCTTTGTCACCTCGCTCAGGAACAGTGCCATGGGGAACGGGTTGCCGTGCCCGGGATATACGGTGTTTATTCCCAGCCCCCTCAACCTTTCGACACTCGCCCTGGCTGCCGCCGGGTCGTCGATAATGGAGTTGAGGCGTGGTTTGTCGCCATTTACAAGCAGATCGCCGCAGAACAGGTCGCCACTGGCCGTCAGGATGCTTATGGAGCCTTTCGAGTGACCCGGAATGCTGAGGACTCTGGCATCGAGTCCATACCCGGAGAGATCATACCCGTCCTCGACCTTCAGATCTGCCTCAAATCTGGCCAGCTTGCCGAACCTGAAGAGGATAGACGCCGCCTTTCTGAGAAGAACGTTGCCTCTCTTCCTGTTCCAGAACATGTCTCCGCGCTCGGTCATCCCTGAATCATCGTGGTGCATCGCTATACTGGCACCGAACTTCTCGCGAAGGTAGGCGGCATTGCCGGTATGGTCAAAGTCTCCATGTGTCAGAACGATAAGCTGGAGATTGCCGGGCTTGCAGCCCGCGCCTTCGAGCTCTTTCTCAAGGTGGGCACGCTTGTTTGAACACCCCGAGTCAATCAGGATATGGCCGGTTTCGGTCTCTATGAGGTAGCAGTTCACGGAACCCAAACGATAAGGCAGCGCTAGACTGATGGTCCTGATGTCTTGCTGCATGTCTCCTGACTCTATCTGAGGGCGCGCGGATGACGCCGATTCGACCAACCCATCTTACGCCCGGTGAGGCGTTTTGAACATCAGCCACCGGTTGAGGTACATGAAGGGGATGTTGACCAGTCCGACCAGCCACTTGGTGTAGAGCTGCCCCGCTATCAGGTCGCCCATCGGCATCAGGCCCCAGAAGGCGATCGAGATAAACAGCAGCGTGTCCACGGACAGGGCCGGCACCGAGCTGAACACGTTCCTCATCCACAGGTACCTCCCCCCGGTCACCCGCCTGAACCAGTCGAACACCCAGGCGTCGAGGTTCTCGCTCACCAGGAAAGCCACCCACGACGCCACCGTGATGCGCGGCACCAGCCCAATGATGGAATCCCAGGCTTCCTGGTCAGTCCAGAACGGCGCCGGCGGCAACTCGGTGCCCAGCCACAGGAAGAAGACCAGTGCCAGTTGTGTCACGAAGGCAATCAGGATCATCTTGTGGACTTCCCTGCGACCGAACCGCTCGTTGACGATGTCGGTGAAGAGGTAGGTCACGGAGTAGATCAGGACGGCGGCGGGAGCAGTGACGGTGATGAAGCCGAGGTCGTACTCCGCTATCTTGGCAGCCACGATCTGGCTGAGGGCCACGAATACCACATAGAGCCCGATCAACGCGTCCGGCTTGTCAAACCTTCTGGCATACCAGGCTCCGAACAGGGTGAAGCTGGTTATGCCCACTATCCACAGGACGAGCAGTGCGAATTGTGGCAGGTGACCCCCTTCGCTAGGGCCGAGGACGACCCCTGGACCAAGGATGCTTTCAGGGTATGTTTATAACCCGCCCGCAGCGGAAAAGCAATCGCGGCGGTACGTCATAGGCTCTCTGCGCTTGACGCCCCCCCAACCACGTCGAGCCTGAAAAGGCCCTCCTGTACTACATGGCAACGCCTGATGGGTCCCGCCTGCCCTCACCCACCCGGCCATGTTGCCGGCGCAAACCCGATTCTCATACTTCGCGGTGCTGGTTGGCCAGCACAGCAGAGTATTAGACCGGCCCGGAAGTCGTAGTGACTGGGTCGAAGTGGCAATGTACCCCGCCAAAGCAAGGCCAGCAATGGCCTAGAAAAGCCCCAGTACGAAGGGATTGTGACGGCGCTCGAAGCCGATGGTCGTCTCCTGCATGTGTCCGCAGAAGACCCTCGTTTCGTCCGGGAGGGTCATCAGCTTGCTGCGTATGCTGCGCATGATGGTGTCGTAGTCACCGCCGGGGAAGTCTGTTCTGCCTATGCTCATATTGAACAGGGTATCCCCGCAGAACACCACCCCGTGCCCCACCAGCGAGATGCCGCCGACGCTGTGTCCCGGCGTATGCA
This sequence comes from Chloroflexota bacterium, assembly GCA_003650185.1. Lineage (GTDB taxonomy): Bacteria > Chloroflexota > Dehalococcoidia > UBA2247 > RBG-13-53-26 > B9-G15. The sequence continues at coordinate 8,549 of QMOF01000078.1, forward strand.
GGACGGTGAAGCGCAACTCGCCTACTTCAACTACATCTCCGTCGCGAAGCAGGCGGTCGGGTTGGGGAAAAGATCTGGTGGAAGACGTGCCCATCATGGCAGCCAGCATCTGACTAGAAGCCCGCATCGTCTCCGGCGATCCCTCCGCTTCATGGACAGCGAACTCAGCACCTGTAGCTTGCTTGACCTCAGCCAGCGCGCCGATGTGGTCGGCATGCGTGTGAGTGGCCACGATGAGCTTGATAGACAGCCCGAGCCCCTTGACCGTCTTCAGGATGCGCTCTGCCTCAGCGCCGGGGTCGATGATCATCCCGTGGTGCGTCTTCTCGCAGCCGACGATGTAGCAGTTAGAAAAAAAGGGGCCGACCTCCAGCCCTTTCAAGATCATGGCCCAATTGTGTCGCATTCTGACAGGCAGTGTCAACCTTGCAGGCTCTGCAGATAGCCTTTTGACACTGTTTGCCAAAGCTGATAAGTTTAGTTCCAGTTCGTGGGACATTCCACAGGGGACAGACCGGAAGGTCTGTCCATATGTTGTCTGGGCACTTGTCAGCAAGGGTGCCC
>QMOF01000079.1 GCA_003650185.1 Chloroflexota bacterium
CCACCACCAGGACTATCACCGCCACCACCCCCACCACCCCTACGGCGGCGGCCATGATGACCCATTTCGGCAAGAGCGCCGGGCATTCAAGCTGCCCGTCCACGGTCTTCACATCGCTGGCTATGGGTGTGGCTTTCACCGTAAAACGGTACAGCTTCGGTGGGCCGGTCAGGGGCTTCTTCTTCGGATTGACGATCATGGGCACGGTGCCGGTCTGCCCCGCCTCCACTGCCACCGTGTCGGACTTGAAGTAGAACTCGCACATCCCCTCCGGGTCGCTGCCCTCCAGCTTGTAGGTGTTGGTCAGGTTGCCGGTGTTGTGGATAACGACCTCGAACTCACCGCTTCTGCCGCGGACCATCCTGGGCGTGAGATCAAGCTCGTAGGAGGAGACTTTGCCGACGTCGAGGCTGAAACTGGCGGTGCCCGCTACCGAAGGGTCACGCCGGGAGCTGACCTTCAGGGTGACCGTGTATGAGCCGGCCCCGCTGGCACTAGAGAGAGGCGGAGCAAGGCTGAGGCGAATGGCCTCCTTGTCCCCGGGGAAAAGGGAGATGCTGGTCACGGAAAGGCTGTACCAGTCGCTCTCTATTCCCTCGACTGCAACGGAGAAGACCTCCACCACGTCTCCGGCATTGCGGACCTCGGCAGTGACCTCCGCCTTCTCGCCCGGGTTTATGACAACATGCTCTGTGGATAGCTTGACCTCAATCGCGTCTGACACCTCGCCTCCTTGGGGATGGGGGGAGGATACAACCCTACCTTCCCGCCAGTTTGAGCCCTTGTGTCCTGGCCCTGAGATGTGAGTATATCGCAACGTTCACACCAAACTCAAGCGCGTCTCGAATGGCGGCCCTGGCCATGGGGTTGTCCTGCCTGCCACCCTGCCAGACGCAGCCGTAGTCGGCATCGCTGTAGATCACTCCGTGGTTTTTCATCACCACCGCGGCCCCATCGGGTCCCGGTGGGAGCTGACCAAAGATGTGATAGCTGTGGAGGACGGCGTGGTCCGGCTCCAGGGGCCGCAGGTCCCGCTTGAGCTTGGTACACAGGGCGGCGAAGGAACTCCGAAAGCCCTTGGCCCCTCCCTTCTCACCACCCGAGCAGGCCTCTGCAAAGAGGATGCCGCCCCGGTTGAAGTAGTTGACCAGCACCTCTTCCTCGGGCTCGGAAAGGCTGAACTCCTGGTGCCCGCTCATGAACAGCAACTGGCAGTCCCTGATGGCGGAGTCGAGTCCGACCGTCTCAAGCAGCTTCACCGTATAGCCGGTGGTGTTCCTGACGGACTGCGCCAGGTTAAAAACACCCTGCCGGTGGCAGTCCCAGCCAGCAGCCGGTCCGCCCTTCGGATAGGCCAGCACGCCGATGACGATCTCGCCCTCCGGCATGGGGCCGGAAATAGACCGGTACCGGATGTCGACCTCTCCCGGTTTGGGGAAAGCCGGGTCCTCAGCATCCTTGATAGCGGTGCCCTTGCCGCCGATCTGGACGCGGGCCAGCTCAAGGTGGGGCTCCTGTGGCTCCTCGCGCCGCTCCTCGATGCGGAAGCCCTCAAGTATATACAGCGGGTGGGCCTTCACCTCTCCCGGCAGGGTCCTCATGTCCTGGTCTATCTCGCTGTACCTCAGTATGATCCGGGCCGTGCCTTTCTCCTCCGTGTTTAAGTAGAAACGCTGCGGCTCCGGCACCACTATGGTATTGCCCTCCGGGTCCACAGCTATGCCAGGGTAGATCACCACGGAGTTGTCGGGCGGGTCCCAGGCGACCACCTCAAGGCCGGTGGCAATGCCATGCCGGTGCATAGATACGGCGTGGAGCTTTTGCTGGTCACGGTGATAGTCGTGGGCACCGACCCAGGTAGGGACATCAATGATCATCCCCTTGTGGGGGTTCAACCTTTTCCTCTCGCGCTTTATGATCTGTGGCGTTGCCATTGCTCACCTCCCCATAAGCATACCGCTACAGGTATATGTTAACCTAGCCACTGGTTTCGGGATAATGCTCGTCCTCCGGCGGAGCTTCGCTGTGCTCACGCCTGACTACCTTCAGGTTATAGGCAGCGTGGGCCGGCTTCTCCGCCTCGATAATGGCCCTGACCTTGTCCAGGTCCACTGCCGATGGGTCATCCATCTCCAGGGTCACCGTGAAGCAGTGGTCCTGGCCCTCGCCCAGGATGGTGTTCCAGCCAAGGTTGCTCTGCTCTCCCAGCCTGAATCCGCCCAGGTGCTCGGTTATCTCCGGCTCGACACCGGTGTATATCTCAAGGTATTCCTTCAGGCCGCGCCGCGTGCCGCGCCACTGGTACAGCTCCACCGCCGAGCCGATGAGACGGCGGCGCTTCTCCACGGCCCACTCTTCGTCAAGCACCAGGTCAACCCAGGAGGCCAGCCACGGCAGCAGTCCGTCCGGCGCCAGCTTGGGGTCGAAGTAGAGATGCACTTGGCCGATCAACCGCTCAATAGGGGTGAGAATGTCCTCGAATATCTTGAGGAACCGACCCATGAACTCATCTTCCTGGTACAGGCCCGGAAGGTACTTCAGGTATTTGCTGGGCTCTGTATCCAGGGCCCTTTTCTCTTCTGCCTCTGTCAACCAGGTTTCGGTCGTCATTTTGCGTCCTCTGTTACTTCCTATTCGACACTGCGCCGCAGCACCGGCGCCGCCAGCCAGACCCCCGGCCGCCGGGCTGGCTGTTCTCTAGTACCTGTCCGTACTGAAGGCCACCATGTGGTCATGCGAGCACAGGACGCCTGTCCTGTCCAGCACCAGCCGCTGGGTAGCCTCGCCGCGCTCTCCGCTGGCTATGTCCACCGGATAGATCCGCGCTTCCTCGACATACTCGACGCCGTCCACGCTCTGGACGCGGGAGTAGACCTCTGAGACGATGAGGTCCCGGCCAAACGGCCAGCCTTTCCCGTCCGGGCCACCAGTCAACGGATTGATGAACCGGTAGAGCTCCTTCTCGATTCTTTCCCTGACATCCACGGCGTCGTACTTGGCCTTGATTCGGACCTTCACCTCCACTGACACCCAGTAGTACCTCGGTTCAGTGACAACCAGGGCACTGGTCAGCAGGCGCCTTTCATTGAGGTAGCTCTGCACATCCTGTTTCAGCTCCGGTGACAGCTCCAGTTGCTCCGGTGCGATTCGGCCCTCCGTGGCTGAGACTACCGGGATGATGAGCAAGAAGACCACCCCGGGCGGCGGCTCCCCACTCCCCGCGCTGGCCTCACGGGGCTGCACGCAACTCGCCCGGGCCACCGAGGGAGATGCTTCCAGGGCGAGATACTCGTAGTCTGCTTCGGTGACCGCACGGTTGCGGGTCCGGAACACCTGCGGGCCTCTCTGAATGGCGCTCTCCACACTCTCGGGGTCCGTCCCGCCGGTGGCCGCCCGCCGGTTGGTGACCGAGGCCACATAAGGTACGGCGGTCTTGAGGACGGTAAGGGTATTGCGGCCAACGTTGCCCTTGCTCCCGCCGCCATAGCGGTAGGCGGACATCCTGATAGTTCGACCCTTGGCCGGAATGGCGCCGTACTGCCTCACCTCTCCGTCAGGCTGCCTGATTGCCGGCCCGAACTCGATCTGCCCCTCACCAGTGTCGCAGACGAAGTGTTTGTCTTCGGGCCCCGACTGCGAGAAGTCGGGCACCTGTTCCCAGGCCTCATATCGGCCGTCCTCGACCTCCACCTCAACGGTCTCCCCCCTGTCAAGCGCCAGGATAGGGCTGTTCTTCAGTTTGAAGGTCTGTCCCGGGTTGCCATCGCTCTCACCCAGTTGCTCTCCTCTCACCTTCACACAGTGGCTGGCCGGAACCGTACCGCCCACGCAGTTACATTCCACCCCCAGCACTGCTGGTGATGCCTGGTAGGACGGCTGCTCCGGTCTGGGTGGGGCAACCCGGCAGCGCACCCAGTACCCCCTCCTCAAGCCGACCTCGGTGGCGGAGAAGGTGCGGGGCAAGTGCAGCAGGATGTTGCCCCTGCGGTTCAGGGCAGCCGTGCCATCGCGCTCCAGCCAGGCGACTGCCTCCGGTCGCCTCTCGAAGGGCTGCCAGCCGCCGGTGGCACCGTCCCAGTACTCCCAGGCCAGCGGCGGGTCGTCGGGCATAACCCCGATGCCCTTGGCTACCACGCAGTCCATAGTTACCGAAAGAATGTTGCCCCCCCAGTGGCTCTGCAAAGCCCAGGTAAAAAGCATTGCCCTCCTGTGGAATCTCCCTGAACAAATCTATCGGCTTACCCCTGCCCAGCTCAGGCAGGAAGTCAACGAAGTTGACATCGTCGCGGGTGATCAGGAAATAGCTCAAAGTGGGCACCTCGATCCTGAGATCCGTGTCGGTGCTGAAGGCGATGGACTCCTCGGTCTCGGTGCGCAGTGTGGCCGCCTCGGTACCAGCACGAATGGTCATGGCCGCCGGCTGCGGAGCAGACAGGCGAAAGGTGATGTCCGTGGTAGCGGGACTGGCCGGAGCCATCTTCACCCCGATCATCTCCAGGAACTTGATGTAGTTCTTCCGGGGCACCTTGTTCAGCCTGTAAAGAAGGATATCGACCATCCACGCGAACAGCTCGATGAGAGTAATGCCAGGATCGCTCAGGTTATGGTCCGTCCATTCGGGACAGTAACGCGGTATCATCGACCTGGCCTCCCGGACCAGGTCCTGGAAAGTCCGGTCGTCCAGGTTCGGTACGGGCAGTCCCATTTTCGTCCTCCTTGAAATCGTCAGCCACTCAGATAGAACGGGTATACCAGGGTGCGCTCGTCGCTGGTCGCCTTCAGCCTGTACTTGATACCGATTAGCAGCCGGGACGAGTCCTGGGGATCGGCGTTTACTTCGACCTGTTCAACCTCGATGCGCGGCTCCCACCACCCCAGGGCTTCCTCCACATACTGCCTGACCAGTCCCCAGGTAGTGGCATTGTTGGCGGCGAAGACCAGCTCGTGGATGCGGCAGCCGAAGTGAGGCCGCATCCGCCGCTCCCCTTTGGCCGTGCCCAGGATGATCATGATGGACTCCTCGATGTCCCTCTCGTGCCGCGACAAGGCCAGACCACCACGCCCATCCACCCCAGTGGGGAAATGCCACCCAGTACCCAGGATGTCCTTCAATATAGACTCTGCATGGTCCATAAGGCCCTCACTTACGTCAACTTTCCGCCTCAGCCGCCAATTATCACCGTGGGGCAACCGGCCACTATCGAACCCCCGTGAGCCGTCACATCACCCATCCTGGCCGCCGGTAGGCCGCCTATCAAAACCGTGGCACTCCCCTTGGCGATCGTGTCCGGGGGCCCGGTGCAGGTGCACATGTCCGTGGCCCTGGCCGCCGGCATACCTCCGATGAGAACCGTTGGGCACCCAGGAGGGAGTATCGGCCCACCCACGTGTGGGACGACCCCCGTGACCATGGGGCAGGTGTGCATGTCTCCCACTCTGGCTGCTGGCGGCATACATTCCTCCTAGTTGATCTTGACCAGACCGCCTTTGACTTCGGTCATAGCCGACCCGTTGACGCTCACGGTTGCCCCCTTGACCTCCGCCTTGCCGGAACCCTCGACAGTGGTATTGACGCCCTTGACTGTCGCGTTACCGGCTGCCTTAACGTCCAAGTTGCCCTTGCTGTCGAGTGTCAGGTTGCCCGTCGACTTTATGGTCAGGTTGCCTTTTGCTTCAATAGTGACGTCGCTGCCGCAATTAACCGTTACCTTGCCGTTCTTGCTGTCCACAGACACGTCTCCATCGGCCATTATGGCGAACGAGTTGCCCGCAGAATCTATCAACAACTCCTGCTTCTCAGTCTTGTCGCGGATGATTATCTTCTCCGAGCCGTCCGTGTCGTCCAGCTCGATCAGGTGACCACTGCGCGACTTCAGCGCCCTCTTGTTGAACTTGCCGTCGCCGACACACTCGGACGTGGGATATACTGGCTTGTCTGTGTTGTTCCACAAGGCACCGACCAGAAGCGGTCGGTGGATGTCATGGTGCTCAAACATCACCACCACTGTATCGTTGACCTCGGGCATCCACAGGAGCCCTCTTTCCGGGCCGGCCCCGATGCTGATTACCGGCACCCAGAAGCTCTCAATGTCATCGCCCAGCCAGGGGAACTTCACCTTCACTCTGCCCATGTCTTCCGGGTCATCCAGGTTGGTGACAATGCCCAGCCAGGCCCCTTGAGCCCTCCCCCCGTTCTGCCCGGCTGGCGCGATGAGGTCGGTCAAGGTGACATCGCGGCCACTCACGCTGAACTCCGTCCTGTAGCCCTGAGCCATGCGGCGGTGCACCGCACGAGTTACCCGGTACTTCCCGCTGAACCTGTCACCGACTCCGGCTATCTTGACGGTGCCGCCAGCCCGCACCAGGGGGTTGCCTTGACCAGCGCACTCCGCTGTAACGAAGCGCTGGTCCATCTCCGCCTGGACCGCCTTTGCCAGCACCCCGGCCTCGTCCACAGTGAGCGCCGGGCGATCCACCACGGCCCATCTGGCGCTGCCAAAGGCTTCCTTGGCCTTGTCGCCCCCGGAGCCAGTCATCCCGATCTCGCACCATGTCCCCGCTTTCCCTACCGACTCTATGGTCTCTTTGCCCCTTATATCCCAGGCCTTGCATTCCGTCTCCTCGGCCTGCTGGGCCGCGTTAATCCGGGCGTTGAACTCCTTGAGGTTGAAGCCCCACTCCAACTCCGGAGGTTGCCCGTTGCTAGGCAAGTCTTTCTTGAAGCAGAGCTTCCCCTCTTGCACCCACACCCAGTAGCCGTTGCGCCGGGCCAACTCCATCACTAGCTCCCAGTTGGTCTGGTTATACTGCAGGACATAGTCACGCGTACCGGTGGTAGTATCCACGTCGGAGCTCAGACCAGCGTCTCCAGCAAGCTGGCTGACGATGTCGCTGTCTTTCTGGTTCACGAAGGTCCGGGTTACCTTGCCGCGATGCAGGCGGTGAGACTTGTCGTACCCCCTGATAGCCAGCGTGGTCAAATCGCCTTCGACATCGAACCGTGGCTCAATAGCTGTTATCTCGCCCTGGATCAGCGTTCCCTTGTTCCCGTCATTGTCGGCCCATATCTCCACCGGCTTGCCGATGTCAAGGGAAGCCTCGTCTATCCACTTGAGGTCCGGGTCGTTCAGGCGGATAACGAACATAGCAGGAAGCAGCAGACTTTGGTCCACCTCCGCTTCAATCATGGCATCCATGAAATCGGCGGAGACGAGAGTCCCTCCTATTTTGATGGTCCACGTTGCGACCTGGGCCTGTGGTGACATGCTGCTCCTTCTCTCTAGGGTGCCGGCGGGATAGCCAGCATTTGCCCTACCTCCAGCCTCAAAGGATCGTCGAGGTCGTTGGTCTCGGCCAGGAAGCGCCACAGGGCCGGATCGCCGTACTCGTCAAAGGCAATCCAGTCAATGGTCTCTCCCTCCTTCACACGCCTGGTCTTGTAGCCGGGGGTGCTAAGCGTGGTCGGGTTCTGTCCGGGATACTTGCCTTCCTCCTCCGCCTGCTGGAAAGTGACACTCAATGTTGACCTGACCGGCTTGCCGTCACCCGTGAACATGGTGAACTTCTGGCTCAAGCTGGTGATCACGGCCTTGAAGCTCCACATATCCCCCCAACTGAAGGTGCACAGGGGTGGCCGCCCCTTGTTCCCCTTGTCCTTGGTATCGGGATTGATCATCATCAGCTTCCATATCTTGTTCGTGTGCTTGCGTACGTCTTCACCCGATTCATATGTATCAAAGAACAGCTCCATCTGGAGGGTCATGGCCTGCCCGCCGCCGAACTCAACCTTGGGCACGTTCCCACCCATGACCAGCCCCGACTTCCATGTGTTCTGCTTGCCGAAGGTGTACTCCTTCGGGTTGAACATGCACTCCACAATCTCGTTCGTATCGCAGTTGGTTATGGTAGCCTTGGTCAACATGCTCATGGTCTGCCCCTTCCAGAACACCGCAGGCCAGCGCCGGCCGCCCTGCCTAACAGTGCACTCGCCCCCAGACCACCCATCCCCACCGATCGCACCGCCGCCGCTCTAACAGAAGCCACGTCTCTCCCTCTCTATTGCCAGCATCTGCTTGATCCGCGGGTAGAGCTTCCTGGCCAGCTCATCCAGGTCTGGTTTCTTCGCCTCTGCCTCTTTCCCAACAGTCCTCTCCGGCATTGTCACCTCGCCCACCTCAGCCCGATACAGAGGCTCCCGCGCGATGTCTGCCTGGCCACTGCCGTTGCGGCGTATCCCACCGCCAACGGCTGCCAGGGGCAATCGTTCCTCGCTGGCCCTCCATTCGGCATGGGCGGTCTGCACCACTGACCGCCCGGCAAAATCCATGGTGCTCAACTTGGGCGTCTCACCTCGCGCCCCACCATCCCCCCAGGATGCCCTGCTCGGCGCCTGTGGGTAGTCTCTCTTTGCCTGCACGAAATTCCAGCCACCACGCTCGTCAAAACCCTGGGCTGCGGCGATCGGCGGCATCAGGTGTGCCAGTGGCCGGGCTCCGCCTTCCCGTCGAGGGCCTACCGCACCGTGTCTGCCCTCTGCGGCTGCTGGTCTTTCATGCCAACCAAAGCGTGACATCTGCACCCGCCCCGGCGGGGTGCCAGGGCCTATCGAGGCGCCTGGCGGCGCCATCCCCCCCGGCCCCTGTCCCGACGGCACGGCAGGCGATAGTTCGGGCTCCGCCCGGGCCGCCCCGGTGCGGTAGAGTATTCCTTCAACAAAAGAGAGCGGCCCTTCGCCGGGAGACTCGCCCTCCATTGTGCTACGCCACACCCTGCTCGAGCCAGGCTGAGCGGTGATTGGCCCATGAACCAGCGAAGGCCACGCCTCCGAATGCGGTAGCGATGACACCTCCCCGCCGAGAATGCCACCCCACCCGCTCCCTGCTGCTGGTCGGGCTGTCACCCCGGCGCTGGTCGCCTCACCAATTGCCCCCCTGCGAGAAGGCGTCTCCCGCTGCGCCAATCGGGCCACCTGCGTCTCAACCGGGCGGGCCACCCG
>QMOF01000080.1 GCA_003650185.1 Chloroflexota bacterium
GAGGCAATGGGGGTTAGCACCCAATTTGTCCTGGGCAGGAACCCTCAACTGGCATCAGCGACAGCAACGGCAGCGATTGTATGATTAAGGATATGTATTTCCCGCGAAAGCGCTTGTAGGCGTTGACAGGCATTGGGTCAGTACTTAAAATTGACGTCGAAGGACACTGGAATGGCAACGGGGGATGCCATTCCTCGGAGGTGTCAGGCTGCTCCAACGTCCTGACTGTTTCTGCTTATTGCTTTGTCGCTCCTGGCGGACTTCCGGGCCACGCGCGTGAGGTGGATTTAGAACAAAAAGGTGGGAGCCGGTCCGGTGCTTCGAGAGTTGGCTGATCTGACCAATGGCGGTGGTTCTCAGGATTCCTCGAGTTGGCATCACTACCTGCTCAGGTGGCTCCTGAAGAACACCGGCACCCTTCGAGCGGTATCCTACGAACGCATCCGCTCCCAAATGCTGAGCCTGTGCCCCCGTCTGACGGACGAAGAGATCAGGAATGATCTGTTATACCTCAAGGACCAGGGCGTGCTCTGCGACAAGGGAGGTGCTTTGGGGGGGCAGTACTGGTTTGTGCGAGAGGAATGGCGCCGCGCTTTTGGGCAAAATGGTGGGGTAGCGGGGGCTCTAGCCGGGCCGGATGGCATGCAGGATGCAGCCCCCCACGATCCCCAGCCCGGCGGTCCCGGTGAGGTGTGCGTAGGCATAGCTCCGCAAGGAGACATCCTGGATTTGCTGAAAGGCGAGGCCCTGGAGCGACTCGTCTTGCTCATATTGCGCAGAAGAGGCGGTTACACGCTGCCGGAATGCCCTGGAGTGCCGTTCAAAGGTACCCCGATGGATGTGTGGGCTGAGACCGAAGAGGGAGCGCTGATACTGGTGGAGTGCAAGGGATGGGACGAGCGCGTTTGCCATGCGACCGTCAGGGAATTCACCGAGCGTGTAGCCCACGTTCGCAAGGGAGAGCCACATAGGAATGTCGAGGCCTGGCTGGTGAGCACAGGCGAGCTTACGCCACAGACCGAGGTCGTGTGCCGCGAGGCAGGCGTCAGGGTGGTCAAGACGCTGGAGTTGCTCCGGGATGCGCTGGCCTACGGTATTGTCGGCATTGGACTGAGGAGCATTCGCCCATACGTAGCCTGCGCCGGTGAGCACGGTGTGTTTCTTGAGCCGGACAAAGTGAAGGCGGTGTATGGAGACCCGAGGGGGGTGGTGAGAATCGTATGACGGAGGTGCCAGGTGCAACACAAGACTGATCTTCGCGAGCTTATTGAGGCACTCATCTCAATATCCCACAATCCGGTGGCCATGGCGCTATCGGACCTGAACAAGAAGCCCGACGGTATGCGGATAAGTGAGTTCATATCCACCTATGATGGCCTGAAGGACGGGGAGTTTCTTGCCATCCTGGCCTCATTGTTCGGCCTCTCTTTTTCTTCGGGAAAGGTGTACTGCCAGACGGCGGTGGGGGGCAGTCTTACCGCTCTGCTTGGGAGCGTGTATTCGGCGCTGGGCGAGCCCGGGACCAAGCAGGAGTTACTCGAGTATCTGGACGTGAAGCAGATTGCCTCTCCTGAGATCTCGTACTGGAGGCAACGCCTCAGTCTGCTGAATGGCATCGAGCTGGCGGTGGTGCGGGCGATGGTCCGTCTGGAGGCAAACAGCCCGGAGAAGGGAAGGACCTACCAGGAAATTGCGGCGGAGGCCCAACGCGGCAACTCCGGTGTGGAGGTCACCGCGGACTGCCTGGCAGACCTGACCGACAAGATGCCGATAGTCAAGGACACAGACTCCTACTACCTCTCTGTGGAGCCCTGGAGCGTGTTCGAAGAGGCGATCGGCAGGGAATGAGCGAAGTAGATGCCTTTGCCAGAGTGGTCGGGGTGGCACCTAGGGCAGAACAGGCAAAGAGAAGGCAAACGTGTTGCCTTTTCCGATCTCGCTCTCAACCCATATTTCTCCATGGTGGAGTTCCACCAGTTGCTTCAAAATGGCCAGGCTAGGCCCCAGCTCGGGCAGCGGTTGCCTGCCGTTAGCGCCTTCACCGGTGTAGCACAGATCAAACAGCCTTCGGGTGTCGTCCTCGGTTATGGCTGGGGCCGAGTCTTTTACCTCGACTACTATTGTCTGGCCCACTTGCCTCGCCGTCACCGTTATGCTGCTATTGTCGGGTGACAATTCGTTGGCGTTTTCCAGGAGGTTACTCAGGATACGTTGCAGCCTGTCTCTGTCGGCTTGCACTGGCGGCAGGGAATCGGGCAAGTCGAGTTCAAGGGATTGTCCCTTGCTGTCGAAGAGTCCGCCAAGATGGGAGGCTACCTCGGTTACTACTGGACCGATTGCCAGCGGCCTGGTCTGAAGCTCCAGGTCGCCCTGTCGCACCCTGAGGAAGTCCAGCAGCTCGCTGATCCTCCTGTTCACTCTTGAGGCATTGCTCCCGATATTGCGGATCAGGGCTTCTTTGTGAGCGTCGGGGCTGGCGTCCAGTCGTTCCAGTATGCCCAGCAGCTCGGAGGAGTAGATGATTGCCGTTAGAGGTGCCTTGAGCTCGTGGGCAATGCGGTACACCAGCTCCATTGGCTGGCCATCCTGTGGGGGCAGCCCACCCGTTTCCTTGCCGTCGGTCTCAACCGAGACCAGGGCGTTCCCGGGTGCCGCCTTTGGGGCCGCTCGGCTTCCGTTGGGTCCCTCAAATCTGGCAAGCGCAAAGCGCCCGCGGGCCTGCAGGCGGCGGAGAAACCTCACTGCCCAGGCTTTGAACGGTCTCAAACCCTGGCTTCCCTCCCGAACGCACGCCTTTCCGGCCAGCCATTATACCTTTAGCGCACTGCCGTTGTCCAAGTGTCCACCTGGCCCCAGATCGGCGATTGGTGTCGCCATGCCATTTGTCGCCTCTCTACGTGATTGCCCCAAGAACAGGGGTTGGGATGGTTCGACGGTTGGGCTATAAGCGAGCCTTCGCATGGGAGTCGGGTGCCCCACCCCACAAAGGCGGTACAGCCTTCTGCGGTTCGCCTTGCCCGACGCGGCTTACGGTGTCTGAAGAGTAGCCCTGGCCTGGGCCCAGGCCACCACTTCCAGGCTCAGGGCCTCAACATGCTCGTCAACCAGGGTCCTGGCGGTGGCGATGTCCTCGAGGGCGCGCCGCGCCCGGTATCGTGACCCTGCCACCTGGCTGCCGAAGTACCACATCCCCTGGTTGACCGCTTCGGGGCTGGTGTCGGCCCTTGATGCCTCCTCCAGCATCCATGCCGCCACCTCTTCGTCTGATCCCTCGACTGCCATCAGCGGCGCGGCCACATGCCTCACCCATACGTCCACCGGCTGAAGCAGATGCCTCTCCTTCGTGGGCGCAATATCGTACAGCGTGGCCACGTCTCTCAGGAACAAGGAGGCTGTTCTTTCGCCGATGCCGTTGATGCCGTCGATGCCGCACAGTGCTTCGTGGAGTGCACCAACGTTGTCATGCTCCAGGTTTGCCCTGACGTACTCCACTATGTTGGCCGGTTCGCCTCTCGATGACAACAGCCCAATGAACTCCACCACTGAATAGCGCGCTGTGCTTACGGTTTTCTGTCGGCCCCTGTACTTGCGCTGGTACTCTGTGCCCCTGGGGCACATGGGGTTGTCCGTGTAGCTGAGGCTGCTATCGTCCACGAGCTCGATGAAACGCGTCCACGCTTTGCCTGCTGCGGCGGTATCGGTGAGTTTGGTACCGCTATCCTCCAGCTCGCGGATTACCTCGCAGACAGCGTGAGCATATTCGCTGTCGCTTTTCTTTCCGGAGAAGGCATACCCCTCTACAAATATGGCCAGGGCGTCCCACGGGTCATCGTTGTGGTCGGTGTGCTTCTGCCATAGCGGCCGGAGGAACCTTGCCCTGTAGAGACGACTGAGCTGTCCCAGAAAGTGCAGTAAAGCCGAGACGTCTTTGTTCACAATATGCCTGCCCACCGAGATTTCTGCACCGCTCGTGTCCATTATGGTAGCACGGGCAGGAACTGCACTCAACGGTGATACTATTGAGCAAGAACATCCTCGACCAGCAACAAGACGAATGTGGCCTCGCAGTAGTCCAATTTCCCGAGCGGGTGCCTCCGGTCAGCCGAGGCGCATGGCTGTGGGTCAAGGAGTCTGTTCATCAGCCTGGCGAGTGGTGCAGGGTGCGCTACGCATCTCTGCGCAAGCCGTCGGTAATTTGTGCGAATGGCACGGGCAGAAAGGCCTGTCAAGGCGGGCCTCGGATGGGAATTTGTGGCAACAGGCAACAGGCGATATGGCGCGCGTCAGTGCGGGCACTCGGTGATAACCTGGTAGATGGCTGGGGGAGGTGAGGGGAAGCAAAGCAGGACCACTCAAGCAGTTTTGTTGCAGAAAATCCCTTCGACTTGTGTCCACGGCGAAGCCCTCACCTCCCCCACCACCTGCGCCCCACTGATCATTCCGCTCCCTCCAGGTCTAGCTCCCTTTTTCCCGGCTCGCCCCGGCGGCGTGATATTCTGTCGCAACACTCCACGGGAGATGCGTATGACATTGCCCTTTAGTCCGATGGGCCTGGCGATTGCGCTGGGGAAGTGGCGCACCTTGTCTTCAAGTGCCATCGCATGGCAGGCCGATTGCCTACGCGGACCGGGAAACAGGGGGTGCCTGGCGGGCTGCCCCTTCGGCGGCGGTGGGCGCGTGATGGGTGCGGAGGCGATCAGTGTGGGCCCGGCCGTCAATGGCAGTCCTTCATTCGAGAGGAGGACTCGTCTGTGGGTTCGCCTCGATCTTTAGTGGCTCTTCGCGGTAGCTCGGCGACCACCTTTGTCCCTTTACCTGGCTCCGACTCTATCTCGAAGGCGCCGCCCAGCAATCTCGCCCGCTCGTACATACCCAGGAGTCCGAGCCTGCCTGTGCCGGTGAAGTCACCTATTTGCTTTGGCAGCTCGAACCCCTTGCCGTTGTCGGTTATGGTCATCCTGGCCCTGTCGTCCACGAAGTCCAGCGAAATGACCACCTCTGAGGCACCGGCGTGTCTCCTGACGTTATTGAGCGCCTCTTGGGCGATGCGGAACATGACCAGTTGCGATTCGGCCGACAGTTGAGTCTCGCTGCTGCCCGCCTGGACGATCACACGGATTCCTTCGCTTTCCTGCAGCTCGTTGGCCAGGTACTCAAGCCCGGCCACGAGACCCATGTCATCCAGGATGCGCGGCCTGAGGTCTCGGGCATACCGCCACAGGCCCTCGCATATCTCCACCGCCAGGCTGTGCAGTTGCTCCAGCTCCTGCCTCACGGCCTTGCTCAGTCTCTTGCCGGAAGACAACATGGAATCGAGGCGGCGTATCAGCAAAAGCAACGACTGCACTGTCTCGTCGTGCAACTCACGGGCGATACGCTTGCGCTCGTCTTCCTGAGCTCTGAGGATGGCCTGAAGGTAGAAGCGCAGGGCGTCGCGCATCCGCCTCGCCTCGGTGACGTCCCTAGCTATATGCTGGAAGGCGAACGGGCGACCGTCGACGGTTATCAGACTGGTAGCCACCTCTATGATCGCCTCCGATCCGTCTCTGCGGCGGATGCGCTGCTCATACCGCTCGGTCACCGGCTCTCCCCGGAGCAGTCTGCGCCGAACCTCTCTGGCCCTGGCCAGCGCCTCTTCATCCAGGAAATCGCTTACCTTCAGATCGTACTGCTCATCCACGGAGTAGCCGCTCAGCCTTTCGGCGGCCCTGTTGGCGGCGATGACTCGTCCTTTCATGTCGTGGATCCATATTGCATCACTGGCATTCTCGAATAGCTCGCGATAGTACTCGTTTGCCAGTCGCCGCAGTACCATTTAACTCCCCCAAGAAGCCGTTTGTTGGGCCGACTGCCCTGGGTGCCGATGTGACCTGTGGTTGGGTGTTGTCACTCCGCCTGCAACGACAGCCACCCCTCTCGCAACCCCTTCAGAATGGCCTCGGTGCGCGAGGCCACCCCCAGCTTGGAGAATATGTTGGACAGGTGCGCCTTCACCGTGCGCACCGTCAGGCACAGCTCTTCCGCTATGTCCTTGTTGCTCATGCCTCTGGCAGCCAGCTTCATGATCTCCATCTCTCGGGCGCTCAACAGGTCCCCGTATCTGGATTCCTCTGGGGACACTTCCGTGCGCAGAGCGTGCTTGAGCAGCTTGGCAATGACTGTGGGATGGAGCACTGACTCTCCTCTCGATATGGTGCGTACTGCCTCCACCACGGTGCGGCCGCGGGCGCTTTTCAGCAGGTAGCCGGCCGCTCCTGCTTCCAGAAGGCCAAGGATATACCGGTCGTCATCATAGGCCGTGAGTATCAGCACAGCAACCGCCGGGTTCATCTCTTTGATCTGTTTGCTGGCCTCTATGCCATTCAGCTTTGGCATGACTATATCCATTATCACGATGTCCGGATTCAGGTCTGAACACAGCCGGACCGCCTCCTCGCCGTCGCCAGCTTCGCCCACGACCTCCATGTCTTCTTCGTGGTCGATACAATTGCGCATTGCCTCTCTCAAAAGCGAATGATCGTCCGCAAGCAGTACCCTAATCTTTTCCTCGCGGTCCATGGCCACTACGGAGAGAGCACCCTCAGACGCACCCGGGGAGAGCTCTCCGCGCTTATTCTAGCACATATCGGCTGGAGTACAAAGAAGAGATGTCCGGCTGTCCACCTCCGGTTGGCCCTATGGCCGGTATGCGGCCAAGGTGGGCTCACATCGACCAAAAGGAGTAGCACCCCTGGACATCACAGTTGTACCTTCGCCCCACCTGCTAAATAGGGCCGAGGGACGAAGTCGCCACCCGCACCATGTGTTACCTTATGTTCGGACAGAGCAAATGGCGGCTCTGCCCGGAAAGAGTTCAAAGGCCATAGGAATGAGGGACCTGGAGCCGGTAACAGAAGGAGCGCACTGCGAAAGATGGTGCCTGGCTTCGGGTTCCAGAGAGACGGAAGGAGGAGTCTAGATGGCTACTAGAACGACGGCAATGCCGGAGATGGCCGCTGAAGTGCCAGAAGCGGAACCGCGTGCTGGCAGGCCCGGTAGGGAGCCCAAAGGAAAGGAGGCGGTGCTCGCAGTCCTTGCCAGAGCAGCCGAGGACGAGAAATTCCTGGCACAGTTGGCTGACAATCCTGCCGGGGCCCTTGAGGAGTACTACACCCTCACCCCGGAGGAGAAGGCTGCCCTGGCTAGCGGCGACATTAAGAAGATCGAGGGTTGGGTCGGCAAGCTGGACAAACGGCTGGCTACGTGGCTGTGGTGCCGCCTGAGCCAGGAGAAGTGGTAATGACCCGGGCCAGATCGCTCGCATCTTAAGGCCCGATAACGTCTACAGGAGGCAGCATGATAGACGTGAAGGACCGAACCAATCAGGAAGTCGAGGAGGATGTGGGTGCGGGCCAAGCCCGCTTCCGCAATGAAGCGGGCTACCTGGAGGAAACGTTAAGGCAGCGTCAGGGGCTGATCCAGGCCGCAGCCCTGGTCAGGCTCGGGGACGTAATGGAGGAACTGAGGGACAAGGTGGCGAGTATTGGTGCGGCTGCCGACTACACACCGCCTGAGTGCGCCAGGCGTTGTGAGACCGTCGGGGTTAGCAAGGGCAACCTGAGCACCTTGAGCACCGTGCTCCTGGGAATAATGGCCGGGGTCTTCATCGGCCTGGGTGCGATGCTTTGCACCATAGTGACCACCGATACGGGCCTGGGCTTCGGCCTTACCAAATTGCTCGGGGGCCTGGTCTTCTGCCTCGGCCTGATCCTTGTGGTTGTGGCCGGTGCAGAGCTGTTCACCGGAAACTGCCTCATTGTGATGAGCTGGATCAGCGGCAAGACCAGTACCATGCAGGTGCTGCGTAACTGGGGGCTGGTGTACTTCGCCAACCTGGCTGGCTCTTTGCTCATCGCAGGGCTGGTCTTCGCCACCATGCAGTACACTTTCAGCAACCTGGGGGTGGGGGCCAATGCTCTGGCCATCGCCAATGCCAAGGTCAACCTCACCTTTGGCTCGGCCTTTGCCCGGGGCATCCTGTGCAACCTGCTGGTCTGCCTGGCTGTGTGGCTGTGCTTCTCTGCCAAGTCAGTGCCCGGCAAGATACTGGCCATCATATTCCCCATCACGGCCTTCGTCGCTGCGGGTTTTGAGCACAGCGTGGCTAACATGTACTTCATACCGATGGGCATTTTCCTGGCGGGCAAGCCCGCCGTGGTTGAAGCGGCAGGGCTGACCAGTGCCGGGGTGGCCAACCTGGATATCCCCGGGTTCCTTGGCAACCTGATACCGGTGACCCTGGGCAACATCGTTGGCGGTGCCATCATGGTCGGTGTGGTCTACTGGTTCTCCTACCTGCGCCAGGAGAGGACCGTCGCGGCGTTTGCTGCGGCACCTGCTGCCAAGGCGGAGGCTCCTGCGGGGAACCCGACCAGCCAGCCCAAGGCAGAGCCGATCATGCTGGGCATGGGCAGCAAGGCGCTGTTCGACGTGCTGAGCAGGGCCAGGCATGACACAGCTTTCCTGGCAAGCCTGTCCAGGAACCCTGAAGAGGCCTTGAAGGAGTATGACCTGACTCCTGCCGAAAGGGCCGCGCTGGCCAGCGGCGACATTCGGCAGATAGAGTCCCAGATCGGGACCCTGGACAAGGCAATGCAGACCTGGCTCATTGCCAGGCTATCGCAGGAGAAGTGGTGAGCACATGGAACAGGCAGGCGGGGAGACCAGATGCGCGGTCGCTGCTTTGAGAGTGTCGGAATGACTTTCGGTGGTCTGGTCTCCCCACCCCCGGCTCAATAGCCTGACCCGGTACAGCCCGCCCATCGAGATACCGAGATACCACGTGAACCGATGGGCGGGCTCCTTCTTTCCTCTCATTTGACGGCGACGAATATCTCCTCAGGCAGCCCAAACAGCCTGCCCCTTGCGTGGTTTGTCGGGTGCACCAGGCTGCTCGATAGCCTTGCCGTCCCAGCGGGCAGCAGGTGGGCGGGTGGGGTTCACCTGGGCGTA
>QMOF01000081.1 GCA_003650185.1 Chloroflexota bacterium
ACCTTGCCTTCCAGCGAGAACGGCGAACTCATAGAATGACCTCCTTTGCCATACCATCGGCCTTCGGTTACCGGGCCGGGCTGGCTCTCGCCCCGGAAGCGGCAAACCGTGACTGACGGTCTGTTTTGATTACCCCAGTCGATGATGGTACCATATTCGCGGGCAGGTGGCACCAGCCGAACGTGGAGGGGGCATTCAGGCTTCGGCACCACCTGAAGAAGGAGAGTAAAGCGACGCCCGTCCTTGCCACGGTGGATTACCCGGCGCGCATGATAGCCCGCTCCGCGGCCCTATCGCTTGCGTTGCCACCGGCTCCGTCGAGCCACGGCGAGACGGGAGCGCCTGCAGGCTGAAAGCATCCGCCACGGAGGTTTGACCTATGATCGGGCACCCGTATGTTCCTGACAAATGGGATGTGGAGGCTGACCTGGTGGCGGTAGGTTCAAGTAGCGGCGGGCTTGCCGCGGCTATCGTGGGCCACGACCTGGGGCTCACCACGATGGTGCTGGAGAAGGCGGATGAACTTGGCGGCGGCACTGCCCTTTCCGGCGGTGTGATCTGGATCCCGTTCAATGACCACATGCTGGAGAAAGGCATCCCTGATTCCCGCGAGGATGCTCTCACCTATGTCCGTCGCCTGAGCATGGGTCACCACGACGAGGATATCCTGGCTGCCTACCTGGACAACGCCGCGGAGATGGTCCGCTACATGGAGCAGCATACCCCCTTGAAGCTGTCGGTGGAAACCGATGGCAGCCGCACGGAGTACTGTGCCGACGTCCCCGGCGGCAAGCCCGAAGGCCGCAAGATATGGCCGGATCCCGACACCATGCCACCGGTGCTGGAGGCGGCCGAGCAGGAGCACCCCCTGCTGTCCAGGGTGCGCAAAGACCCGGTGAAGTACCTCATAGGCCCGCGTCCACCCTGGGTGCAGGGGAGGGCCTTGATCGGTGCTCTGGTCCTCGGCTGCCTCAATCGTGGGGTCCACATCATCACCAGCACGCCCGCCAGGCAGCTAATTGTCCAGAACGGCAGGGTGATAGGGCTTCGGGCCGAACGCGATGGCAGGGACTTCTTCGTCAAGGCCAACAGGGGGGTCCTCCTGGCCACAGGCGGCTTCGAGTGGAACGAGGAGATGAACAAGCGGTTCATATACTCTCCGCCCCTGGGTGCTTACACAGCACCCACCAACCGAGGTGATGGCCACATCATGGGAATGGAGCTGGGCGCGGCTCTGGCCCTGATGGACCACAGCATATTCCAGCCCGGGATTAACCTTCCGGGCGAGGTTGTAGAGAGCGGTCAGCGTTTCTATCGGCCCTTCATTTACGGCTACCCGCACATGATCATGGTCAACCGCCACGGCAAGCGCTGCTGCAATGAGACCTTCTACCCGGACATGGGCCGGGCCTTCCTCGAGTACGATCGCATCAGGGGGGAATTCGCCAACGTGCCCATATTCTGGATATGCGACCAGGCTTTCAGGGACATCTTCCCGGTGATTAACATCAAAAGGGGCACTGAGCTGAAGGAGTGGATGGTTAGGGGCGATACCCTGCCGGACCTGGCCGAGAAACTGGGCATTCCGGGTAACAACCTGGTGGAGACAGTGGATCGCTTCAACAGGTTCGCGAAAGAAGGCAAGGACCCTGACTTTCACCGTGGCGAGAGCACCTACGATCGCCAGTGGGGCGAGTTCGTCTTTCCCGGCCGCCAGCCCAGCACTGTCCTGGGACCGCTGGAGAAGCCGCCGTTCTATGGCGTGAAGCTCTCGCTGACCACAGCAGGCAACCTGGGTGGCCTGGTGACCAACGCCAACGGTCAGGTGATGCACGTCAGGGGGAATGCCATACCTGGCCTGTATTGCACCAGCAACACGCAGGCCATGCTGCTTCTGGGGCACCACTACGATAGCGGCGCTGCCCAGGGCAAGAGCATGGTCTTCGGCTATATCGCCGCCCGCCACATAGCTGCTAGCGGTAGGTAGCTGCGACTGCCGGGCATTCGCAGTTGAGTGAAAAAGGAGGTGGTCTTCATGGCTGACCTGGCTGACATCGAGGCAAGGCTCAGGCGTTTCGAGGACATCGAGGCTATCAAGCAACTGAAGTACAGGTACTTCCGCACCCTGGACTGCAAGCAGTGGGACGAGCTGGCCAAGTGCTTCACCGACGACGCCACCACCGCTTACTCCGGTGGGAAGCACAGCTACCAGGGCAAGGACGCCATCATGAAGTTCCTGCGGGAGGGGCTCAATCCCACCATGATCAGCATGCACCAGTGCCACCATCCCGAGATCGAGCTGACCAGTGATACCACGGCAAAGGGCATGTGGGCTTTGTATGACTACCTCATCATTACGTCGGCGAACATGTCCCTCAGAGGGGCAGCCTTCTACCGCGATGAGTACGTCAAGGTGAACGGCGAGTGGAAGATAAAGCATACCGGCTACGAGCGCATTTTCGAAGAGGTGTGGGACAGGGGGGAGAGCAAGAGCTTGAAACTGACTGAGAGCATGTTCGGGCAACCCGGACAGTCGCCGTGATTCGCGCGGCCACCTGGAGGGAACTAGCCGAATGGCCAGACCGGAAGAGTTGGAAGCCAGACTGAGGCGCCTGGAGGACATCGAGGCCATCAAGCGCCTGAAGTACAGGTATTTCCGCACGCTGGACTGCAAGCTTTGGGATGAGCTGGCGGAGTGCTTCACGCCGGACGCTACCACGGACTACTCGGAGGGGCAGTACCACTTCCAGGGCATATATGCCATCATGAAGTTCCTCCAGAGGGCCATGGCACGCTATGATTTCTTCGGTATGCACCAGGGCCATCACCCGGAGATCGAGCTCACCGGTGAGGGTATGGCCCGGGGTACCTGGGCGGCCCACAACTACATGATCGACACGCGGCAAGATAGGGCAATGCTTATGGCCGCCTTCTACCACGACGAGTACGTCAGGGTGGATGGTGAGTGGAAGATAAGACACACCGGCTACCAGCGCGTCTTCGAAGAGAGCTGGGACAGACAGGAAACGCCGGGGCTGGAGCTGACGGCCAACATGTTTGCGACGTCGGCTGAGTCAGCATGAGCATCCGGCCGGCGATAGCCTGAAAGGAGGGCATTGACCATGACAGACGAGGCTTATGTGAAGCTGGCGGAGAGGAATGGCAAGGCTGACTCGAAAGCGATGCTCAAGATACTTGAGTGCGCCATGACGCCGGAGGAGGCCCGCTTTCTGCTGGAGTTGCCTGCGCCGTACGCAGACCTGGCGGCCAAGTTCGGCATGGACGAGGCGGCCGTTGAGAAGAAGATCCAGGGCCTAGCGCAACGTGGTCTGGTGACGGCATCGCGCAAGGGCTATCGCTACCCGCGCGACCCGGGCACACTTCACGACAACATCCTGGCCAGTGCGCCACAGTACATCCCGCCCGGCATCGACAAGCTGTGGATGGAGATGTACGAAGGCGAGGAGTGGTGGCGCGAGATAGCCCAGACCCTGGGTTCGCTGGGCAACCAGATCCTCCGGGTTATCCCCGCGCTCCAGTCCACCCCATCGGACGTGAAGCTCCTTCCCCACGAAAGCATTGAGGACATAATTCAGGCCCACAAGGATCTCATCACTGTGCGCAACTGCTGCTGTCGCTTTGGAGCCAAGGTGTGCAACCACCCGGTTGAGACCTGCACCCAGTTTGGCCGCAGGGCCGAGTATGACCTCTTCCGCAGCGGTGGCAGAAAGGTCTCAGCGGACGAAGCCATTGCTGTTTCCATGAAGGCTGGGAAGGCTGGCCTGGTGCCTACGGTGACCAATATCTCGCCCATGGAGGGCCTGGAGTTCATCTGCTACTGCTGCGGCTGTGCCTGCCTGGTGCTCAACCCCACCATTCGCGCCGGCAACGTACACCAGGTGCTGGCTCACAGCCGGTTCCTGGTCAGGGTGGACGACGAGAAGTGCAATGGTTGCGGGGAATGTGTCCCGAGGTGCTTCTTCGGCGCCATCGAGATGAAGAAGCTACCCGGCTCGGATACACCGAAGGCAGTCATCAATGCTGAGAAGTGCGTCGGGTGCGGCGCGTGCGTCCTTGAATGTGCTCCGCAGGCCATAACCATGGAGGTGGTGAGGCCACCGGAGTTCATCCCGGAGACCATTGCCGGCCCGGCGTCAATCGTCCACGCGCCTCCTCCCGAAGGCAGCCAGTAGAGTCGCTATTCGTTGGCCAGCCCACCACGAAAGGGGCTGGCCAACGACGTCGGTGAATAACGGGTTTCCTGGATCGCCGCAGTCCTGTCGTGCTGGTGTCTTCGCCACGGCAGCAGGTCTGCGATCGCCGCGGTGGCTGAAGGGTCGGTGAGTTGTTGCAGCCTATTGCCCCTTCTGCCCGTCTTTTCTCTGGTTTCTCCGTTGGCCTCGAGCTTGGAGCCGAGCACGCTGCCCAGGCTGTATCGGGCTGCCGTTATCAAGTCGGCCACGGCTTCCCGCCTAGTCACACCCCAGCCGGCGACTGTGGGCTGGCAGTGGTTGCTGGACCGAGGATGGCAGAACGGGGCCTAACATGTCAGGCAGTGACACCGAACTAGCGACCGAGGGAGCCAGGGCTACTGGGCCATCTGCCAGTCCACTAGACTTTTTTCGAGAGCAGCACGGCTCTGCTCAGAAAGACACGCGGTCTATCGGACACAACGAAGCCGACGTTTTGCGATTTCTGCACAAGCTGCTCGAAGTCCGGCCGGGAAGTACGGACCTTCGGTTCGGCGACGAAGAAGCTGCCCCCGGGCTTGAGCAGGCCGAAGATTTCACTCAGGAACGCGAGTTCGTCAGGTACCTCATGGACCATCCAGAAGGCCACCGCGAAATCGAGCTTTTCCTGCACGCCGACGCGGGTGGCCTCGCACCGATGCACCCTGATCCTGTCGGAAAGGCCAGCGCTGGCAGCTCTTTCCTTGACCATTTCCAGCATCTGCGGCTGGAGGTCTGCCGCGATGACAAGGCCGTTGTCACCTACCAGCCGAGCCAGGCCAAGCGAGGCGAAACCCCTGCCACAGCCGACGTCCAGCACGGTCATCCCCCGCCCTACATACGGTCCAAACAGCTTGCGTGGGTTGTGGATGAGAGGACGCAGCAGGTTATCGAAAGTCCGGACATGCTGCCAGGGGCAGACCTGTTTCTTTGTGTTGATCTTTGGGTTCACTACCCTCTCAGGTTGCATGGCGTGTGCTCCCTTCTCGGTCGGTCCTTGAACTGCGCCTAGCCTGTAAACAACGGCGTTCAGCAAGCGCGCTGGCGCGTCCCCCGGTCTGTTTGGCCGTAGCTCCAGCCAGAGGCGCGATGACCAGCCAGACCGCTATGGTAGCAAGCATTGGCAAAGGATAGCCTATGGTCTTCATGTCAAACTCTGGGGCGATGACGCCCCAGAACATCATGGTGAGCCAGGGGCTGAAGAAAAAGCCAGCAGTCCCTCTTGGGATCGCGGAGTAAGTCATGGAACACGTCCTCTGTGGACCGCCAGACGGTAGCCGTACTGCCATCGGGATCGGTTGTGGCCAGTCCGGCTGGTCTCACTGCCGAAGTATCTCCTCTATTTCGCCAATGGCGTGCGCTATTACTTCCTTCACACGGCGCATCTTGTCTCTGTCCAGGTTGCGGACCCGCAGCCGGCCAACTATGCGACCGAGCCTTCTGAACTCGGCCATCGTCTCCCGCAACTCGCTAGCACTTCTCATACCCCAGAGGTCTTTCAGACGCCTCTTTATCCCCTCGGCCAGGTCTTCTCGTTCGGCAAGGAAGGTGCGACCCGCGTCGGTTATCGAGTACACTCTCTTTCCATCCTGCTGGTTTGAGGTGACGTAGCCCAGTTCCTCAAGTAGCTGCAAGGTGGGGTAGACGGCGCCTGGGCTGGGCGCGTAGAAGCCTTGGGACCGCTCTTCCAGGATGCGGATTACCTCGTAGCCGTATCGAGGCTTGTCTTTCATCAGGTCAAGGATTACGTACTTCAGGTCACCCTTCTGAAATGGGCTTTCATCCCAGTGCCCGAACACTCTGTGCTTTCCAAACATCGCTGGCCTCCTTTGGGCTACTAGTAGCGCGATATATCGCGATATATCATAACACCCGCTGCCGTTGTTGTCAAGAGGTCTGTTGATGATGGCGTCCAAGTCCGGCGGAAACGCAGTTGGAGTCTTCGCCGGTACCCGGGGTCACCACTGCCCAAGAAATGGCGACCCTGCCGACAAAGCTTGCCCCCTGCTCATCCGCCCAAACTGGATGGAGGATGGATAGTTGCCTGATGCGCTGAGGACACCGAAGCGTAATTCAGTTGCCCAGCTCGTCAGGTTGGCTCCGAGCCCTGTTGATACTCACGCCGTTCTCCTCGGTCGCCGTCACGCGTCCGCGGTTCCGCAGGAGGTGGAGGTGGGCCAGCGTCTCCTGCATGGCCAACAGGCGGTCGATGCCGTACATCTGCTCCCACAGCCCCACTGTCCATTCCACTTGTGACGCTATCTGCCACAGAGTGGAAGGCTGACGGCGCACGGCATCCAGCATCTGCTCCAGTCGCCTCTCGTGATGCTCCAGAAGCTCGTCCACCCGCTGGCTGAGGTGATTGAACGGCTCTTCGTGTGCCGGCAGCACCAGTTCCACGTCGAGGCGCTGCACCTTTTGCAGAGCGCTCAGGTACATGCCCAACTGGTCATCGCCGCCGAGAATGCTCGGGGTAATGTGGCTGGTGATTCCAACAAGGACGTGGTCACCGGCGAAAAGGAATCTCCTCTCCTCGTCATGGACGCACACGTGTCCAGGGGTATGCCCCGGTGTCAAGATGGCCCGAAGGTGCCCGCTGTTTCCCAAAGGCTCCTCCTCTCCTTCGAGCAGGACATCGGGCTCCGCACCGGCGGGGAAGAGCCCCCTGCCGAAGCCTATCACCTTCCCGTATTCCTCCAGTTCTGGGCTCGGCACACCGAGGGACCTCGCCCACTCAACGAAGCGGTCTGCCGACCACTCTTCTGCCGCCTCCGTTACGAACTGGACCATATCCCAGTCTTTGCGGTGCATGATAACGGTGGCACCTGAGGCTGCTTTGATCCGGCCTGCCAGCCCGAAGTGGTCAGGGTGGAAGTGCGTGATCAACAGCCAGCGGATGTCCGTGAAGGGAATCCTCAGGGCGTCCATCTGCTGGCACAGGGCGTCGAAGCAGGTCTCATCGTTCAGGCCGCTGTCCACCATGAGCCAGCCTCCCTCCTGTTGCACCAGGTAGCACAGGGTTCCCGCCGGATGCTCCGGCGGGAACCAACCCGGTGGGAAGGGCACCTCCAGTATGTACACCCCGTCAGCCACCTTAGCTGGTTTCTCCATAATTTTGCCCTCTGAAGCTATCGGCGCTTGCCGTGCCTCGATTCAGTATATCACAGAACCCTGCTTCAATCGTTGGCGTGGTCACCCGGTCCTCGCCGGATTGTCACCGGCCCATAACCCGGGCTTAACGTAGTGTAACCGACGCTTAACGTCGGTGCTGCTACCCTTGTAAGCGGCAGGGCCGAGTGACGCCCGAACGCGGGCGGGTTCGGCGCGGATTGTCACGGGCTAACGACGGAGATGACCTGGGTATGAAAAAGGCGCGCGGCAAGAGGCCCGGTTCGACTAAGACGACGGCATCCGGCGGACTGAGGCGGGTGGTCCTGCGCTCGTGCTTCATTTTCGCGGCCACGCTCGCGGCGTGGGTGGGATTCTACCCCACCCTTATGCGCAGTGATGCCCTGGGGACGTTCATGGAGTTCAATGCCCAGATGACCGGGGCCGCCCTGAGTATGCTGGGCACCGAAGTTCAGGTCAGCAGCACCGTGGTCTCCTCGCCGGATTTCTCCATGAGCATAGTGCCGGAGTGCACTGCAATCATACCGATGGTGCTCCTGATCGCTGCCGTGGCGGCCTACCCCTCGGGGATGAAGCAGAAGCTGGCTTGCCTGGCTCTGGGGCTGCCGGGTCTGTTCCTGCTGAACGTAATTCGTACAGTCACCCTGTTCTACGCCGGAGTCCATGCCCCTGGATTCCTTGACACAGCCCACTACATCATCTGGCAGTCAGCGATGGTCCTGACTGTGGTCGCTCTCTGGCTGTTCTGGGTGGGGAGGCTCAGCAATGTCCGGACCGCATAGGCTCCTCTGGTTTGTCGTCAGGGTGTTCATATTGATCCTGGTGTCCGCATCCTTCTGGCGGTTCGTGGCGCCCAGCTACACCAGCCTGCTGGCGGCAGTGTCAGACGGTATGGCACCACCTGCTACTGTTATGACGGCGGTGGACAACACCATAAGCGTCCACATCCAGGGTCAGGCGGCATCCGCAACGATAGACACCATGCCGTTCCAGGCAGGCCTCCTCCTGCTCGTTGCCCTCATCATGGCGACTCCAGGTCTGAGGCTGAAGCAGCGCCTGGCGTATGCCGTCCTTGGATCTATCATCGCCTTCGCCGTTCACGTGCTATCTGTGCTCACGGTGAGCAGTCACATGGGCACCATGAGCCCGATGCTTTTCCTCTTCGTCTCCTTGGGCGTAGACCTCTTCCCCATACTGATCTGGGCAACCCTTTCCGCCAGATACTGGTGCCCCGGCAGGGCGGCGTCACGAGTGCGCACGGGTCGTCTGGCGCGGGCCGGAAAGCGAAGCTGAGGCGCCCGTCTGTATGTGCGCACGTTGCCGTCAGAGGCGAAGGCATGCCCGGTGCCGCGGCCTGCGGTGAGTGTCTTTGCTTTGAGTCCTGGTTTTTCCCAAAGCTACAGAGGTCAGCGGGTGCATTTCAACTATTAGCCCCCATTTCACGCTTAAGAATGTAGAACCCAAGTTTTCGCCCTCTTGAAAAAATGGACAGACTGGTGTATCATATTTGCTCAACTGGAGCATACACTTTCTGGTCAATCAGGTATATTCAGGCGCACATCCTGCTGTAGCTTCTCTTCCCGCTTCGTCGCTA
>QMOF01000082.1 GCA_003650185.1 Chloroflexota bacterium
GACATACTGCGCGACATGGCTCCGGCCAGCCAGGAAGGCGCTCACGCCCCCGCCACCCACCCCTACCCCACCCGTCTGACACACGCCCGTGCATCAGCAATCGGTGCGACGACGTGGCACAACCAGGAGGACTGAGCAAACGCCGCGTGGGTGTCGGTTGCCCCATCCCACCACATCCTTCCCGGCCCGGCGACCGGCAAATTGGTGGGGCGAGCCCACTACGGCTACCCGGCGTATGGAGCATACCACTAAGGCGAGCGCCGGTACCGGTGGCCAGCCTTTGGCCCAGGTAGCCAAGGTCTCCGGCCTACAGCCGCCGGAAGCTTGTCAGTTGCTCGAAGTCGATCATCCCGCTTTCAGCAGTGGTGTCGACCTCTATCTTGGCCTCTACAGCGGCGGCGACAGGGTTCAGGCCCCCAAGAAGCACTATTCCCATCCGGTTCAAGCCAACTGCAACCTGGCAGACCGGCTCGCTGGTATGCCCTACGGCCTGGACTCCCCCGATGCCAGCCTCCTTGAGGGCGGCAATGGTCTCTTCCACAACAGGTCTGCATGCCGCCAGGGTCTCGCGGAAGTTGGCCAGTATCTTGCCGGTACCTGTCCTGGCGGCTTCGGCCACGCTAGTCATCCTGGCGTTGATGAACTGCTCCGACGGGTCAAGCGAAGTACCCCCGTAGCTGATGACCGCCACAAAGCGCTTCGGCTGGCCGCGGTCCATCTGGAGCAGGCCGCCAAACCTGGACTCCAGGGGCACCCCTGCCTTGAGCAGGACTCCGTTGATCGTCACGCTGCAGACTGTGGCAAAGCCGATCTTACCTTCAGGTATGACGACGTCGCCCAGCTTCTCGCCCGCCGAGGCCACGGCCACGCTGTCGCTGACGCACAATCCAGCGTCAAACGCACCTCTCATGGCGGCTAGAGCTCTCTTGTATACGCCGGCATCAAAGAGCGAGGTGTTGATGGCGACCTTGCCGGTCCTCTTGCTGGGGTCAAAGGTGGTAAGGTAGGCCAGAAGCTCAATCTTGTCCAGAATGAACCGCACCTGCTCCGGCGCCAGGGCCAGGCGTAGCTCCTCAAGCCCGAGGGGAGTAATCATCCTGCCATCTCGCCCACTGCGCCTGGTGTAGCCCCTTTCGTCGGTGATCCTCATGTGGTAACGGACTGCCCTCTCGCTGAGGAAGATCCCGTGGTGCTCAAGCTCTCGGGCGACCGTTATGGAGCCCAGGGGCTCCGAGGACTCGCTCAGAACCTTCAGAATGGCTATGATCTTTCTCTCGGTGTCGAAACCGGCGCTGTCAACCATCATCGGCCCTAGTGAGATCGGGCGTTCACGCCTTTCGGAATATGGTACCATCACGCTTCGAAGACCGGCACTCAGCCGTTCCTGTTGCCCCTATCCGTAGGACGGCGCACCGCAGCACGCGGCCGCCGGAGCATGCCTCCTCCAGCTCTAGCAGCCCAGGATCTCCATTGCCTCTTCCCGGTAGGCATCCATCAGGTAGGGGATGCCCGTCACTCTGGCGCATTCTTCAGTGAGTGACATGAGCTCGCGCCGGGTGATCGCGGGCACGCTGAAGCACCTGGCACCGGCCATCAACTGCTGCAACCCAACCTTGAGCTTGTCGGCAAAACTGTAGATGCCCACTGCGCCTAGGGGTATGTTCTTCATCTCGTCAGCACCTACTATGTTCTTGACCTCTTCGTAGTTGACGAAGATCTCTTCAGGGCTCGACCCGAACTGGCTCACGGTATTGGGCAGCTTGCCTTCCTTCAGCCACCGCCCGATGTTCTTGCCGACCATGCCCGGGATCATCAAAGCTCGACCCATACACACTGCCTTGGTGAACGGTGAGCCAAGGGCCAGGGCCTTGAATACGCCGTCTTCGCTGCTGAATCCACCGGCAAAGGCGAGGTCAGGTACCCTCTCACCCTTGTCAGCCAACCTCTTACAGAAATCGTAGGCTGCGGCATGGAGGTAGAGGCTGGGCATACCCCACTCCTCCATCATGCGCCAGGGGCTCATCCCCGTGCCGCCCGAAGCACCGTCCAGTGTCAGCAGGTCGATTTTGGCCTTCGAGCCCCACTTGATGGCCATGGCCAGCTCCCGCAGGCCATACGCCCCGGTCTTGAGAGTGACACGCTTGAACCCCAGGGCCCTCAACCGCTCGACCTCTGCGCAGAAGCTGTCCTCGTCGATGAAGCCCAGACGGCTGTGACGCTCAAACTCCTTGAGCGCCCCGTCCCTGAAGGCTGCCTGGCTGGCCGGGCTTGAAGGGTCAGGCGTGACGATGTAGCCACGGCGTTGAAGCTCCAGAGCGCGCTCCAGGCTGTCCACCTTGATCTCGCCACCGATGCACTTTGCGCCCTGCCCCCATTTCAGCTCTATCGCCTCGAGGCCGTGCTTGTTCCTCACGTACTCAGCAACGCCCAGCCGGGTGTCCTCCACGTTCAACTGGACCAGCATCTCGCCGTAGCCCTGATGGTAGCGGCGGTATACCTCGATGCGATGGTCCATATCCGGCGCCGAGACCACCTTGCC
Source organism: Chloroflexota bacterium (assembly GCA_003650185.1). Lineage (GTDB taxonomy): Bacteria > Chloroflexota > Dehalococcoidia > UBA2247 > RBG-13-53-26 > B9-G15. The sequence goes on from QMOF01000082.1 coordinate 2,540, forward strand.
GTTGCCGTCGAGCTCCAGCAGAGGGTCAATGCCGCAGACGTTCTCCCCGCACACCAGCGTGATGCCAGCAAGTGCGGCTCCAATAGCGAAGTGCTCCCAGTTCTTGCGGGCGATCTCGGTGGAACCAAGCGCACCGGTGAAAACAGGCAATCTCATCTTCACCTGCGAGTCCCACCCATAAGTCGTCTCGGTGTCCACCGCTGGGAAAATGGCAGTGTCCGGGTCAGCCACCACGCCCTCACGCATTCCCCTGGCCCCCAAGGCGTATCCCTGGATGTTGAGGTGGGAGTAGTCTACCGGGTACACCTTGTCGCCACCGGCAGTAATCTCACCGAAAGGTCCCGGATAGATCACCTCCCGGCCGCGGAAGGTTGCCTTGAACACCTCGCAGTTGCCGGTGCAGCCGTCAATACAGCGGGTGCAAAGGCCACTCAATGGCGAAGCATTTCTGGAACGATTGGCGGTCCTGGTAGCCTCATTTGCGTTTGGACGCTGTAGGTTCATTCATCCCTCCCCTGAGCCTGGTGGATATGGAGCCGGGCGGCATACGGCAACCGCCCGCCGCCCGGCATTATACCACACTCCTCCCCCACCTGCCAACCATCATCCCCACAACCACATCCCCACCGCACCCAGCATCCACCCTCTAGCCGGCCGGTTGCGGCGGCGCCGGGTTCACCAGCCCGGCCGCCAGGGTGCCTGGCACGGCCGCGCACAGCTCGTCCAACGTCCAGACACCCCTCTTGTAGATGGTCTTGACCGGTACCGGCTCCGAGTACAGGGCCACCTGGTCTCCGGTAATCAGGAAGGTACAGCCGTTTATGTTGGCCGCTTCGTCTGTGGCTAGGTAGACTACGAATGGGACCACGTCATCCGGCACCGGAAGGAAGGCGGTCACCTCCGCTCCTACCGGCATCTCGGCGCCTCTGGCCCGGGCATCTTCGATGGCCGCTGCCAGTTCCGGCGCCACGGTCAGCCTGGTGGCAGCCCGGGGTCTCACCGCGTTACAGGTCACCCCGTATTTGCCCATGTCCCGGGCCACCGCCCTGGTAAGCCCGACTATCCCCTCTTTGGCAGCGGCGTAGTTGGCCTGCCCCGGACTCCCCAGCCCCACCTCGGAGGACGTGTTGATAATCCGACCGCTTCTCTGCTGCCGGAATATGGCGCACGCGGGCCTGATGCAGTGGAAATGGCCGTAGAGATGGACCTTGAGAACGGTGTCCCATTCCTCCGGGGTCATGTTGAAGACCATGCGGTCGCGGAGCACACCAGCGTTGTTCACCAGGATATCCAGTCTGCCGAAGGTCTCCAGCGCCGTCTTGATGATGTTCTCTCCACCCTCGGGGACGGCTACGCTGTCGTAGTTGGCCACTGCCTCTCCACCCCTGTCCCTGATCTCCTTGACCACCTTGTCAGCCGGTGAGGCATCCGCTCCGGTGCCATTGGCACCGCCCCCCAGGTCGTTGACCACCACACTGGCACCTTCCTGGGCGAGCAACAGGGCTTCCGCCCTGCCCAGCCCCCGGCCCGCGCCGGTCACTACGGCCACCTTGCCCTTCAGTCTTTCACCCATCCCTTGTCTTACCTCCTTGCGTTCTTCTGGCTCCGACGGAGCGCTCAAGACGGCCGGGAAGGTCACCGGCCACGGCCATCATAGCCCCTTGGGGGATAGCTCCGCAATCGCGATTGAGGCGAGGCCTGCCGCCCCGAACCCCCACCGGCCGCATAGCGGCGTGGCGCAGGCCAACCGTAGGGATAGCCACCAGGCAGGGGCAAGAGCAGCAGGGCAACTGGGAGGCAGGTCGGTTTCGCCCAACTGCTGTGGGACTGCCTGGCGATCGCGAGAGACCTTCACATGCGTTCCTCCACGGCAATGCCGTTCCACACCGGGGTATGGCCGGGCAAGCAGCCCTAACAAACCTGTAACCCGTTTCCAATAAGATTGAGACCAGCCGGGGGCACTCAGGGGCTGGTCTGCAAGCCATAAGGTGTGCTACGCTTATGAGACCATCCTGGGTGATGCGGAGCTTGTGGGATGGGTGCTCTATCACCTTGACAGGGCCAGTACCGGGAGCCCAGGGCTGCGAGTATCTGGGGGGACAACAGATGAAAAGAGTCAACACAAGGAGAGTAGCCTTTCTGGCTTTCTGCGGCGTGGTGGCCAGCCTGCTCTTGACTCCCGCCGCCGCTCTGGCGCAGACAGTGGAGCCATCCTCTTTCTCGGCCACCTTGGACCCCGGGGAGACTGCGTGCTTTGAAATGACTGTCACTACAGGTACCACTCCGGTCCCCAGCGCAGACATCGTCTTCACCATAGACCGGACGGGCAGCATGTGGGACGAGATAGATGAAGTCAAGGAGAGTGCAGCCGATATCATGACGGCCATCCGCGCCGTGGTACCGGACTCGCAGTTCGGGGTGGCCAGTTTCATGGACTATCCCGGCTTCTACAGCTATCCAGGGTACGCGGACATATACGGCGAGGGGGATGACGTGGCCTACGAGGTGAACCAGCAGGTAACGGATGACATCGGCGTGGTCGCTACGGCCATCAACAGTCTATGGCTGGGCTCTGGCTATGACTGGCCCCAGGACTACACCCGCGTCCTGTACGAGCTGAAGGAAGATGATCCTGCTTACGGTGCCATAGGCTGGCGAGGAACGGCCAAGAAGATCGTGGTCATGTTTGGCGATGCCCCGACCCACGATCTTGACTTCGCCGGCTACAACTACGGCGGAGACCCCGGCCGCGATGCCGTGGCGGAGACTGCGGACGACCTGGACTTCGAAACGGTCGTCGGTGAGCTTCTGGCAGAGGGAATCAGAGTGGTCGCGGTAGACAGCGGTGGTTCCCCTGAGTCGGCAGCGACCTTCAAGGGTATGTCCATCGGGTATGACACAGCTCCGGGCACAGGTGGTCAGTATTTCGAGCTCGCCAATGCTCCTCAGATCCCTGATGCGGTACTGGACATGATTGAGGCGGAGGTATCCATCATCGAGTACCTGACGTTGCAGGTCCCGGCGGAGTTCCAGGACTGGGTCGATTTCACGCCTGCAGGCTACGAGAATGTCGGCCCCGAGACCACGGTGGTCTTCGATGTCTGCGTCACGGTGCCAGCAGGCACAGACGCCGGGCTCTATACTTTCCCCGTAGACGCTACGGGTGATGGAGCTGTGCTGGGAACGACCGAGGTCAGCATAACGGTGCCAACCACAGGAGCAATCCCCGGCATGACCCCGTACGCTGGCATAGGGGCCGCAGCGGCGCTTGGGCTGGCGGGGGTGATCATGATCAGGCGGAGAGCGGCTCGCCAGGTAATCTAGGCCAGCAAGCCAACACCGATTGGGGGGCGAGGGGCCGGTCGTCAAGGCTGGCCCCTCAATCGTCTGAGGGGTATGTCGCCTCAGGGCCGGCCCGGCGGGCAATACCAGCAGCACAAAGGATAAGAGCAGGGTTTACCCCCGCAGCAACAGGTTTCGCTCGCCATTGGCACCGCCAGCCCAACCCGCCTCCTGATAGCAGTGACGGCCTGCACCACAGGCCCAGGGATGCGCTGCGCGGCTCTGTCCTGTCACACCTGACGGTAGCCATCACAGCACGGCCGCAGAGAGGGGCAGCTACGAGTCCGTCCACTTGGGGGTACTCTGGGCCAGTTCCGACCGGCCGTGGGGTGGAGAGAGACCCGCCGACTAGGGCTATGGCAGGTACTTGTGGTTCACACACGCTCGTGATAGTCTATTATCGAGAGCGCGCCAAAGCAGCCGAGGCCCGCGGTCGCCCAGGGCGACCGCGGGGGGCTGGCCCATGTGTACAAGGAGGACGACAATAAGAGCACTTCTGGTCTACCCACAGTACCCGGACACATTCTGGAGTTTCAAACACGCTTTGAAGTTCATCTCGAAAAAGGCGGCTTTCCCCCCGCTTGGCCTACTGACTGTAGCAGCTATGCTACCCAAGGAGTGGGACAGGAAGCTCGTGGATATGAACGCAGGAAGCTTGAGCGACAGCGATATAGCATGGGCTGACTACGTTTTCATCAGTGCTATGGCGGTGCAAAGGGCTTCGACCCTGAGCGTCATAGACAGATGCAAAGCGCTGGGCACCAGGGTCGTTGCCGGCGGCCCACTTTTCACCATGGACCACCAGGCGTTTGACCATGTGGACCATCTTGTGCTCAACGAGGCGGAGATTACCCTGCCCCGTTTCCTGAAAGACCTGGAGCAGGGGACTCCGCAACACATCTACACGACCGACCAGTGGCCGGACATAGAGACGTCTCCGGTGCCAGCCTGGGAGCTCGTTGACGTGCGCAAGTACTCTTCAATGAGTGTCCAGTACTCCCGGGGCTGCCCCTACGACTGTGAGTTCTGTGACATCACCGTGCTCAATGGGCGTACGCCGAGGACGAAGAACAAATACCAGCTACTACGAGAGCTGGATGCATTGTACGATCGAGGTTGTCGAAGCAGTGTCTTCATTGTGGATGACAACTTCATCGGGAACAAGAAGAAGCTGAAGGCCGAAATACTGCCGGCGATGATCGAATGGATGAAGCAGAAAGGATATCCCTTCACCCTTTTCACCGAGGCATCCATCAATCTCTCCGACGATGACGAGCTCATGCGGTTGATGGTGGAAGCAAACTTCAACATGGTCTTCGTCGGGATTGAGACGCCGAACGAAGAAAGTCTCGCCGAGTGCGGCAAGTACCAGAACCGGAACCGTGACCTGGTGGCCTCCGTCAAGAAACTCCAGAACTGCGGCCTACAGGTACAGGGCGGCTTCATCCTGGGCTTTGACCATGACCCTCATACCATCTTTGAGAGCCAGATCAACTTCATCCAGAGGAGCGGAATCGTAACCGCCATGGTCGGCTTGCTCAATGCTCCTCCCGGCACGAAGCTGTACCAGCGCCTGAAGGGCGAGCACCGTCTGCTGGGGGAGGCCAGTTGCGACAATACCGATTGCTCTATCAACTTCGTTCCCCGAATGAACTATGACACCCTCATAAAGGGCTACCAGCGTGTGGTAAGCACCATCTACTCCCCCAAGCAGTACTACGAACGGGTGAAGACCTTCCTGGCGGAGTACAAGCCGTCGCCAAAGAAGGCGTTTCGCCCTGAGTTCGGGCATGTTATCGCTTTCTTCAGGTCGGTCTGGGTCCTCGGCCTCAAGGAAAAAGGCAGAAGGTACTACTGGCGCCTTCTGGCCTGGACACTGCTGAGACGTCGCCATGCCTTCCCCGTATCGGTGAACCTGGCCATCTGTGGCTTCCACTTTCGCAAGGTGATGGAAAGCTACACCAAGCGCCTGGCGATCTGAAGCAGTGCCGCGGGACTCTGCCGGGCAGCACCGACGCCCAACGGACGGGCGCCAGGTGCGCTATCTCGACCTGGTGCTTTCGCAGACAGGAACGGCACGTGGGAACATCGGCCGGCGCGGTTCGCTGTTCCACGGGGGACACCGGGAGGAGGGCGCAGAGGTGAGTTCACTGACCCAGGGTGGCAAAGCACCCGCAGCTTGCTGGTTTCGCTGGACCCCCGGACACGGCCGGTGCCTCCATGCCCCCACGCTTTCCACCTCCCCTCTACTGCCGGACGCCCAAACCTGGTTTGCAACATAGGGTATACTAGATATAGAGGAAAACAACCTGATGGCGCTTCGACAAAGCGCCGAGGGGGGCGAAATGGCTATGACTCCACAAGAAGTAGCGCAGCTTATTGCTCTCAAGGTCCTGGAAGACCCCAAGGTGGCCAACATGCTAAGGGACGAGTGGGCCAGCGACCGAAAGGTGGCCGCCATCGGCAAGAAGGCAGGCGTCCTCTACAGGTCGATCTACAAAGAGGTCTTGGACGCCTATCGCAGCTCCGAGCCCTGGCAATTGCTGAAGGATGTGACTTCCATGGCAGCCGTGGCACCCAGCAGCGGCGACGGCTATCAGACCGTGAGCGGCGACGGCCACAATAACCTGGCTACGAATAACCCCGGCACCGGCCGCAAGACCCGCTAGGAGTGGGGCGACGGACCCTGAGCAGCTCCGGCACCCGACATCTTCCCCAAAGAGACGGGGGAAGAGGCAGGCTGTCACACCGGGCATGTCTCCCCAGACGCGTTGCACGGATGCATGCCATCACCCTCGCCAGTCCAGGCTAGGCCTTTTGCACCTTTGGGGCACCTGTCAGATACCCAGGATGGTTGTGCCCCAGCCATCTTTACCTGCTATTACACACGGCTCGGCGGGGCGCGGCCCCAGTTCGAGCGGCTGGAGGCATTGCTGTGCTGCCTATGCTGGCTCTC
>QMOF01000083.1 GCA_003650185.1 Chloroflexota bacterium
AGACCCGGTGGCACAGGAGTTCTGGACTGCCAAAGCGCATGGTACAGGCAGGCAGACCCTTGACTGGCAACCGGAGACCGGCAGCTACTCCATTGTACTGATGAACGCTGACGCGTCTCAGGACATCGACCTCGACGTCGTGCTCAAGGCCAGAGTCGAGACAGCTATCCTCGCCCTTGGTGTCGGGTTGCTGGCCGGAGGCGTGATCCTGCTTCTGGTGAGCACCTTCATGATCTACGTGGCGGTACGCCGGTCGTGAAGCAGCGGTCCCGGGCCGCTCCAGGCAGGCCCGCTCTGCGGGAAGCGCCCCTGAGGCCAACTATTTTGTCTTCTCCTCCTTGCGCTTCTCCATCACGCTGGAGATGGCACTGGCCACACCCTCCGCCAGCGAAGCTGCCCGTCCTTTCACCGGCTCTATCCTGACACCTGCCTTGTCGATCACGATGACGGCCACTGGTTTGACACTCCCATAACCACCCGAGCCGGCCCCCAGGCCTTCGCCCTTGTCCTTCTGTCCCTTGCCACTGCCTCCCCCACCCCCAAAGCCAAATCCCACGCTGACGAGAGGAATGAGGGTATTCCCTTCCACGGTCATGGGCTCACCCACCACTGTCCTGGTCGTCACCATCTTCTCTAGCTCTGCCAGAACCGTCTTCATAAGGGTCTCCACCTGTTCCATCTCACAGACACCTCCTTCTCCTGGAATGGCCCGGCCGCTGAGTCGCGTTGAGACCAGCACCGCCTGGATCGACGGGATGGCCGCGCCGGTATAGCCTCATACGCCGCGGCCGCCCCTGGCCAGGACCATGTCCCCGCCACTACAACTCAAGATGGCCCTGCGGTGGATGAGCATAAGGCACCTGCGCCGTCCCACCCGTGGTTCTTCGACCATGAGGGTGCTCCCCAATCGAGCAGGCCCATCGGCCCACCATCCCGGCTTCCGCGACGGCGCCTCATACTCGCCAGGTGTTCCCCCGAAGGCACACCCGGACCAACAGGACCGGTGCCCCGGCCCTGTCCGCCACTTTGACTCCCAGCAGCCAGCCCGGACCAATCACCTGGCTCCAATGTGCCACGTCTCTCTCCGACTCCGTCAACAGAGTACCAGCCATGAGGTTAACCGGAAGTTAACGCGTGTTGCACAACGGTTGCCGGCAGGTTGCAATTCCGTGAGGCGATGACAGTCTCGCATGACTTGTTCTCAGCGGTTGCTGCTTTGCAGCCAGCCTGAGGGGGCCGTAGAAGCAACCTCCCCCGAGTATCTTGACACCAGCCTCCACAGCTATATAATCCAGCTTACTCTTCCGGCGGTTGGGCGGGCAGAGTCCGGGCGGGGATTGAGCAGGTTGACCTCTCATCTCAAGGTCAGCGCCCCCTCATTCTATCTGCACCACACCAGGCTCGCCTTCTTCCGAAGACGTTGGTATCGAAGATGCTGGCAGTCACGTCATGACTGAGCTGCCCCGCGTGGCACAGCATGCGCTGGTCTGTTGCCGGGCACGGCCATGGGCCCCCAAATAGGGCCCCATGCTGTGGGCATTGCCGTAACACGCGAGGCACAGTTATGCTGGCACAACGTGGGAGTGAGAACGGAGGTCCCGGCCGCTTCAGGATGTCGGCTGCTGCCGTACTGGCAGCGTGATTGCGGTCCTTGACCTCCAGTACTGCCCTGGTGCCAACTGATTTAACTGGGGCAAACCGAATCGGGTCTTGTGGACGACATCACTGCAGGTTACAATCGCGAGCACCCGTGCTGCCGGGTCGCTACTATGGCCGGACGGGACTGGCATTCTCGGGTGGCTGGGGGGCTCCTTTTTCGAAGCCGTTGCGGCTAGCAGGTCACCAGTCCGCGCGAAATCCGGCCAACAGAAGAAGGCGAAACAGTCTGGTCTGTAGCAGCCCAGGAGGAGGACGCTTTGAAGCAGGGAAGACTTGAAATCGAGACGGTTCGACTCAGCGAGAGAGCCACGATCATGAACCTCCGCGGGGAGTTGACGGGAGCGGCCGAGGGCCCGCTGATGGAAGCATGTGAACAGGCCAGGGGCGAGGGCATCGTGTCCCTCATCCTGAACTTCGCTGACATGCACCATATGAACAGCCTGGGCGCCAGCGCACTGGTCAAGCTGCACGTCCAGTCCAGGCGCCTGGGTCAGCAACTGCTGTATATCGGCCTGGCCAATGGCTACAGAGAAGTCTTCATGCTCACAGGACTGGATCGGGTCATCTCCAGGTACGAGGGCGAGGCGGAAGCGCTGGCCACCGCGCGCTCTCTAGCCAGGGAACAGCCACCCTTGGCTGGCCAGAGGGAGGGTTTATCTGAGTCGGGGCGCAACGACAGGTCGCGCGTTGTGGCCCACTGGGCCGCCTACGCGCCCAAGCTGAAGGTGCAAGCCATGCCTCCAGAGGCAGTCAATCTGAATGTGGAAGGTCGACGCGCTGTCGGGCCCATCGAAGGCTTCGGCGCGCTCTGGGAGAAGACCTACCGCATCACGCTTAGCGGAGTGGATATCAAGCCGGTGGAAGTCATCGAGGTGCTGAAGGAGACGTTCCCGGAGCTACAGCCACGCGAGAACCGGTTCTATCCCTCGCCCTCCGGCATCCGTCCCGGCGAGATCGTGCTGATCAACGCCTCCACCCCGGGTGGGCCGGTCAACACCGGCGTCCTGGTAGCCTATGCCGACGACGAGTCCTTTACCTTCATGACACCGCAGGGTCACCCGGAGTCAGGCTGGGTTACGTTCAGTGCCGCCACGAATAACGGCGCCACAGTGTGTCAGATACAGGGTCTGGCCCGCGCCAGCGACCCGGTCTACGAGATTGCCCTTCGCCTGGTCGGGGCAAAGGTGCAGGAGAGGATATGGACGCACGTGCTGGCGTCACTGGCGCACCGCCTCGGTGCAGACGCACACGTCCAGGTAGACAAGGTCTGCCTGGACGCCGGTCTGCAATGGCGGCAGGTGGGTAATATCTGGTACAACGCCCAGCTACGGACTCTCGCCTACGTCGCCCTCATCCCCCTCCGTCGGCTTGGGAGCCTGTTCAGGTGGTGAAGCCGGATTTCTAGCATACCCATGCGAGAGAACCCCGATGCCGTGGTTGTCGGCTCAGGGCCCAATGGCCTAGCGGCCGCAGTGACCCTGGCCCGCGCCGGTCGATCGGTCCTGGTAGTTGAGGGCAAAGATACGGTCGGCGGCAGCAGCCGCACCGCCGAGCTGACCCTGCCAGGTTTCCTGCACGACGTGGGGGCGGCAGTCCACCCGCTCGGCATCGCAGCGCCCTTCTTTCGCATGGCGCCCTTTGACCAGTACGGGCTGGAATGGATAAACCATCACATCCCAGTGGCACACCCTCTGGACGACGGGTCTGCCGTCCTGCTCCACCGATCGGTGGAGGAGACAGCAGCAACGCTTGGCCGCGACGCCAGCCGATACCGAAAGCTTGTCGGGCCGCTGGTCGGGCTGTGGGACAGACTGGCCGCTGACCTGCTCGGCCCACCGGGGATTCCACGGCATCCGACGGCATTTGCCCGGTTCGCCCTGTACGCCGCGCGCTCCGTCAAGGGGCTGGCCGAGGGCCTGTTCCGGGATGAGCGTGCCCGAGCGCTGTTTGCAGGCATGGGGTGTCACTCGGCGATGCCCCTGGACAGGCCAGGAAGCTCCGCCGTGGGGCTTGTCATGTGCATCACAGGTCACGCCCTCGGCTGGCCGATAGCCCGCGGGGGTTCACAGCGGATTGTCGAGGCCATGGCGCGCTATTTGCGTTCGCTGGAAGGTGAGATAGTCACAAATTTCCACGTCGACTCGCATAGCCTGCCGCAGGCACGGGCCCTCTTTCTTGATGTGACGCCGCGCCAGGTTCCCGGCATTGTGGCCCAGCTCCCGGCCCGATATCGGCGCCGCCTCGAGACCTTTCGCCACGGGCCGGGCGTTTTCAAGGTGGACTGGGCGCTGGATGCGCCCATACCGTGGAGGGCGGCCGAATGCGCCCGGGCTGGCACCCTGCACCTGGGCGGCACGCTTGAGGAGATTGCCTCCGCCGAGCGTGCCGTGTGGGAACGAGGCTACGCAGAGAGGCCCTTCGTGCTGCTTGCCCAGCAAAGCCTCTTCGATGCCACACGCGCCCCTGAGGGCAAGCACACCGCCTGGGCCTACTGCCACGTTCCCAACGGCTCGACCTTCGATATGACTGACAGAATAGAAGCCCAGGTGGAGCGCTTCGCGCCCGGTTTTCGGGACCGTATCCTCGGCCGGAACGTTATGTCCCCGATCGACCTGGAGCTGTACAACCCCAATTGCGTGGGCGGCGACATCCTGGGCGGGGCCCAGAGCTTATGGCGCCTGGCGCTGTCGGCCCTCGGGCGCTGTCCGTATACCACCCCAGCCAGGGGAGTGTACATCTGCTCCTCCTCCACCCCGCCCGGGCCCGGCGTACACGGCATGTGTGGCTACCATGCCGCCAACGCCGCGCTGCAACGGGACCTGAAGCCCGCCTCGGCCTAAGAAACGGCAGGAGGCCCGCGGTGATCCAGCAGGACAGGGTGGGACCCCTCAACAGGAAGCGTGTCCAGGGCGGGAGGTGCTGTACTGGATGCAGGCTTCACAGGGGACCGAGTACAACGCATGCCCTGGAGTATGCCATTGCCCAGGCCAACGAGCTGGCCCAGCCGCTGGTGGTCTACTTCGGGCTGACGGAAAGCTACGCCCAGGCAAATGACAAGAAAACACCTGGTGGCATTCCTCAGCACCAGGCTTGGACCGCTATGACGACGCCAGAAATGATCCCACGACCGACGGAGTGCCCCATAATGAGCCCATACCTGCACCTCCGACAGATTTCCGCGCTGTATGTCGCACTACAGGTGCTGGAAACGGGCAGTCCTGCCATCGAAGCCTACCTGGAGGAGCTGAGCGTTCGACAGCTCTGCCTTCCGTTGAACAGCACAAGCTCAACCTACCTGAATCTTCTCACATGTACAGTCGTCGTAGGCTTTCCCGCAGCCCTCGCACACCGCGTTCACGATCTGCCTGCCGCACCTCCAGGGCGTACAACCGCACGTCTTGCACATGGAGACCACCTCCTGGCCTGATAGCTGGGGCCACATCCTGAGCCCCTTCCGACAGCATAGCACGCTCGGGGTTACCGACTGGTTGTGCTGGGTAACAGATTGGCTCCGCCGGGGGCTTCCTTCGGGTGAGAGTGCTCTGGCTCAGGAGCCGGCTCGACGGCCCTATCGTTTTTGCTACCGTCGCAAGCCGTTACCTCACTGTGGCGCAACCTGATCGCAACCTTACCGCTACCTGAGGAAACCACTTCTTAACCCGCTGTATGCTAGGCTGAGGGACATTCCATCAGTTGGCAGAATTGGCGAGCAGGCCCGCCGCCAGTGCCCTCGGCGGGTCCAATAAGGGAGGGAGGAGACGAATATTTAGCGGGGTGGAAGGGTCGACCTCCCTCCCTTCCTTTCTGTCTCGAATGCCAGCGCTACGGGCGGGGTGTTTGCTGACGCTAACGTAATGCCGAAGCAACTCCGGAGTCACCTTTCTTAACCGTTCCTATACCACCTGACTGCTAGTATAGAGTTGACATTCCAGCCAGCAGCCTTGCAACGGACTGCGGTGCGGAGAGTGTGAGGAAGGAGGATATCATGGTTCTCGAGAGATGGAGACCACCGGCGACGATGTACTGGAGGCCATCCAGGCTACTGGAGGAGACTGAGCGGCTCATGGAAGAGGCGTTCGGTGGTTGGCCCTTCCGTACAACCTGGCGCCGGATGCCAGCAGAGGAGATGGGCTGGGCACCTTCGGTAGAGATGTATGAGAAGGAAGACGCCTTCATCGTCCGCGCAGAGCTCCCTGGCGTGAACAAGGATGACGTGGACATCTCGGTGACAGGGGATATCCTCACCATCAAGGGCGAGCGCAAGGCACCACAGGAAGTCAAGAGTGAGGAATACCACCGGTGTGAGGTATGCTACGGTCCATTCTCGCGATCAATCCCCATGCCAGCGTCGGTTGAGGCGGGCAAAGTGGAGGCCAGCTACTCAAATGGCATACTGGAGATCCGCTTGCCAAAGGCGAAGGAAGCGATGCCCCATAGAATCCAGATAAGGGCGTGAGGGATAAGGACCGCCCGGACATGGGCTGCGTCATGCGTCAGCCGTTTGCGTGCTCGCACATGGGCGCGGGAGGGAGCAGAGGGGCGTCCGTAGGGTGACCAGATGGAGCACCATCAGGCATAAGGCGGTGTGCGGTCATCTCTGCCGCCGTGTTCACACTGCCGCGGGGCAGGCTGGTAGGATGCGCCGAGACATCAAACGGCGACGTCGCTATCAAGTAGTGCTGACAGCCGAAGGGCTGGCCAGTCCGGGTGTGCTGCGGATGCGACGGTCCATTGGTCGGCCGGGGTCAAGAACAAGCCTCAACAGTACGGGCGGGGCAACAACTCATTTCCTGGCGGCGCCGTGCCTCCTCCGGCCTTGGTCACCCGTAAGGCGGGCGAAAGCGGTCTCACGACTGCACTTTCTCTGTTCTCTGCCTGGTCGGTCGGGTTTCACTCATTGCGGGGCTCTGTTTCGCGCCGTGGCCGGGCTTGACCTGCAGTGCGTGTGCGGTGGCTGGTAATCTGGCACACCATCCCCATCCGGTCGACCCCAGAAGGAGTCTCCTGCACACAGGGCAAACGGATGTAGGAGAGACTTTCCAGGCGCGGCCGGGAGGGCGGGTACGCCTCCGGCCAGTTGCGGTGTGCCGTCCTTCCCTCTGTGAAGGATAGGGGCGGATAATTGTAGGGTGGGTGGAGCGTAGCGGAACCCACCCTACGAACTCAATAACCAGACAAAGCCAAGCCAGATTACGAACGTCATTCAGGATTCCACCGACTAAACGTTGACAGCAACTTTCCTGTACCGCAATTGCCCCTCGTCTCCGGACTTATGCTATCATTAAGCACATTAAGCACAGAGAGCCCTGCCAACCGCTTGAAGAATGACCATCGAGATCAGGCAAGTAGCCGAGGAGACGTACGCTATCGACTGTGGAAGTGACCCCATTTTCGGTCTGAGGCAGGTGGCCTATCTCCTTGTTGATGAGATGCCAGCCCTCATCGATCCGGGGTACACGTCGTCGGCAGCAAGACTCCTTAATAACTCGGCGCAACTCGATTTGCAGAGGTTGTCCTATATCATCCCAACCCACATCCATCTGGACCACGGGGGAGGCTCCGGCTACCTGGCCCAGCAGATACCCGAGTCAACGTTCGTGTTCCACCCCCGTGGAGCAGGACATGCTACCGAGCCGTCCAGGCTCATCAAGAGCTTCCGTCGCGTTTTCGGCGAGCAGTTTGAAGACTCACTGGGTCCTGTGCTGCCCGTGCCGCCCGACCGAATACATGTGGCCTCCGACGGCGAGACCATTCGGCTGGGCAGAAGGCAACTTGCGCTACATTTCGCCCCGGGCCACGCCCCACACCACCTCGCTATCCAGGACAGCCTCACCGGCGCCCTATTCTGCGGGGACGCTCTTGGCTACATCTCTGATGATACGGCGGACATCCCCTTTCCCACAGGACTGCCACCGTTTGACCCGGTTGCCTACCAGAGAACGATAGACAAGCTGGCCAGCCTATCGCCGAAGGTCCTCTGCTACGCACACCACGGAGCCAGAAACGAGGTCCAGCGCCTCATCCGGCAGGTCAAAGATCTCTCCACTGCTTTCAGCGACATCGTCCAGAAAGCGCTCGACGCTGGAGAGGACGACAAGCGCATCTCGGAACGAATCCTGCAATACGCCAAGGCCTACTCGTCACAGAAGCAACTCCCGATCATCATCGAAGCCAGCGTGTCAGGGTACATCGCCTACTTCCGGAGCAAGAAGCAGCCGCCTCAGTCTACGAACGAGAGCGTGACATGAATACTGCCGTCGCCATAGTCGCCAGCTATCTCATTGGCTCCTTCCCCACCGCCTATATAGTCGGGCGCCTCCGGAAGGGGGTAGACATCCGCACCGTCGGCAGCCGGAACATGGGGGCCATGAATGTCGTCTACCAGATCGGGCTGGCCGAGGGCATCCTCGTACTGTGCGTTGATATTGCCAAAGCCATGACCGCGGTGTGGCTAGCGCGCTGGCTTGACACCTCGCTGACCGTTCAGCTCCTGGCAGGGGCCGCCGTCGTAGCGGGCCACGCATTTTCGGTCTTCCTGGGGTTCCGGGGTGGCAAGGGAGGGGCCAGTTGCATCGGAGTTCTCGGCTTCCTCATGCCGTGGGCCGCCCCATACTACCTGTCCATCTTCGCCCTCGGCCTCGCCATCACCCGTTATCCCACTTTCAGCTACAGCCTGGCATTCCTGTGCTTTCCACTCGTCGCCTGGTTTACCTATGATTCCGGAACGTTCGTCATTTATTCGCTGGCGCTGCTGCTGCTCCCGGCCGTACGGTACATCCCAAGGATGAAAGAGATGCACGCGGCAGCGGGCAGTTGGCAACGAGTTGTGTTCCGTCGCAGTCTGAAGGAGCGGCTGTGACGGCAGAAGCCTGCGTCCCTGGGGCCCGTGGAGGCGAGCAGGCTGATTGCTGCGTCGAGGCTCGCCCATAGAGCCTCCGAAGCTACCTGCACTGCTCTGCTGAGTGCGGCTGCCGATTAGGCAGCCACAGATAGAAGCCGCACCAGTGCCCGGAAGCGCGGAGGGCTACGGGAGGAAAGGCACTCCGTGAAGCAAGCCTTGATCGTCCGCTGTGTGTAGCCGGGCGGACGGCTACGCCGGTCCCTTCACCACACCAGGGTTGACCGCAGGACGGGCACAACAGTCAAGAGCCGGGCAACCTATG
>QMOF01000084.1 GCA_003650185.1 Chloroflexota bacterium
CGGCCTCGCCCAACCTCAGAATATCAGCTATGACCTCGATGTTGGACCTTCTGCTTTTCATCTCCTGTGCTCCCGTTTTGCAGGCCATGCTGTTTATTGGGTGTCCACTCACTGACCAGGTGTTTCTGACGCCCCCTCACCTGGTAGCAGGCACTGATGAAGCGATCGTATTACCGCGACTAGCCCATTGGCTCGCCGCTGTGGCCCAAGTATACCACCTGTGGTCAAGTCGTTGTCAACATGCCCATTCTAGCCCAAGAACAGTGACTCAACCTGAAGAAGGCATATCCTGGGGTGTCATGCTACGAGAATACGGGTTGGGCTCGCGGCACCAGCCTTGGAGGGCCTTCGCTACGCCCAGCCCGACGGGCACTGGGAGATGGGGGGTGGGGGCAGTGGGGCTGGAATGCTGCTCCTGGTGAGTGGCGGGTGCCACCCGCGCCGGGCGCCTCTGCGCTCCGGCGGGCACCAGGGCATAGACCGGTTTCATCCTCATGCAGCTTGTGGTCAAGCAGCCGCCAACCCAGCGTTCCAAGCCTAAATGAGAGGGCTCAGGGCTGATCAGCCCTGAGCCCTCCTGGTCTACTCAAGCATCTGGGCAACCGAGCAAGGTTGCCTGATCTATAGAAACGTGCCTGGGCAACCCCGCCCTAGCCGAACTGTCCGCGGTCATCCATGGCGCCGGCTAACTCATCGCCTCCGCCAGCTCCTGTTTGGCCATGCTGGCATGCCTCAACGTCACGGCAACGCCCTTGTAGCACTTCCCCCTCGACCTCTGTAACGCCCTGAACTTGCGCAGGAATCCTGGCCCGCCGCCGGAGACCCCTTCATCCGTCACGCTCTCCACGTCCGGCATGCCCTCGAGCGCCTCCAGGAAGCTGTCAAACGGAGCGGGCCTCATCGACAGCGTCACCACCGCACCCCACTCCCAAGACCCCACGGTCTGCATGACCGCTGCGTTGAATCTCTCCTCCAACTGACGAACGAATTTCAGCAGTTGGGCGGCATCAACAGGCCTGCGAATGAACAGCTCCACCTCTTCTACAAAGCCTTGACGCTCTCGCGCCGTGTGCTCGCTCCAGTAGACCTGCCTGATGACATCTGCGAGTTCATCATGCTTTATGTCCTTAGGAACGTAGCCCGAGGCGCCAGCTTCCATGGCGGCGAGCATACCCTCCATGCGTTCGCCGAGCACGACGACACCAGCATCGCAAGAGAAACCCTTGTGCTTCAGCTTCCGCGTGATCTCAACGCCACCCAGGCCTGGCATCTGTTCGTCCATCAGTATGACATCAGGAGACAAGACGTCTACCTGAGAGAAGACCTCTTCGTCACTGACACAATCGCCCACCACTATCATGTCCTCTTCCCGCTCAAGCATGCGGCGCAGGCCTTGACGCACGACCTCCTGGTCGTCAACCAACAGGAGCCTGATCTCACCCGGCATAATCCTGTCCTCCCTTTCGCACGCGGTCTGTCCTGCCTAAGGAGCACCAGACCAGCGACCGACCACGATGGATCAGCAGTGCCGAGTCTACACACACGGGTTCTCACCACCGTCTCAGCACAAAATGGGTCGCTCACAAGCATGTCTCCGTCCGCTAATGACAGGTCACCAGAGAATCACAGCCCGCTGGCGAGCAACCTGCTCCTTTCTTTGGCCATCACCGAGATGTCGGTTCGAGACAGCCGCGCAGGTACCGGGCAGCCGCAAAGCGTGTTGCTGACAGATCCTGCCTCTGATATCATGAGCTTGGCAGCGCCGCCTGAAAGCATGAAAGTCGGACTCGTCTACGACCCGGTCTACCTTCAGCACGACACAGGGCAGCACCCTGAGAACGCCAGCAGACTCGTAGGGATCACCCGTTTGCTGGAAGAAAGCGGGATGAAGGAGAGGCTCACAGAAATCCCGCCTGAACCAGCTTCCGAGGGGCAACTGTTGCTGGTCCACTCCGCACAGCACATCTCACGGGTCCAGAGGGTGGCCGAATCGGGCGGCGGCTGGTTTGATGCCGACACCGTGGCATCAGCAGGCTCCTATGAAGCAGCCCTCCACGCAGCCGGGGGCCTGTCGAAAGCTGCCGAAGCGGTGATGACCGGGGTTCTGGACTCAGCGTTTGCCCTCGTCAGGCCACCAGGGCACCATGCCACGGCTACCCGAGCCATGGGGTTCTGTCTGTTCAACAACATCGCTGTCGCCGCGAAGCACCTCCAGCAGAGCAGCAACGTGTCCCGCATCCTCATTGTTGATTTTGATGTACATCACGGTAACGGGACGCAGGAGACCTTCTACCGAGACCCCGGAGTGCTCTACTTTTCCACACACCAGTACCCTTTTTACCCCGGGACGGGCGCCATCGAAGAGGCCGGAGAGGGCGAAGGCAAGGGTACCACCATAAACGTCCCATTGCCAGCGTGGTGTGGGGACGACGAGTACTATCGGGTGTTCCAGGAAATCCTCGTCCCGGCTGCGCAGCGCTTTCAGCCCCAGATCATTCTGGTCTCGGCCGGCTATGACGCCCACTGGGCCGACTCCATCAGCCTAATGCAACTGACCGTGGCTGGGTATACCCGGCTGGTGCTGATCCTGCAGCAACTGGCCACCGAGTTGTGCCACGGGCGGCTGGTCTTCACCCTGGAGGGTGGCTATAACGTGGAGGCCCTGGCCCACTCCGTCAGGGCGACGTTGGCAGTGCTGCTTGGGGATAGTGAGTTTGAAGACCCCATGCCCAGACCCAGCCACCCCAGGAAGGCTCCCGAGCTTGGAGCCATGCTAGAACAGATAAGAGCGCTGCACGAACTCAGCTAGCGGCCTCACAAGGTGAGCAAGTTTCTGCGGTATCTGGGCTTGAACACCATCCGGTCCGCCAAAGTGGGCTACATTCTCTCCGGTGCGGTCATGCCCATCAGGTGGAGGACGCGAGAGAAGACAATCCTGGCCGCCTCCACCAGCTTCAACCGAGCTGCCGTCAAGGCCGTGTCATTCGATATCACGCGACACTGCTTGTAGAAGCTGTGGAACGTCGTGGCCAGGTCTTGGGCAAAGTATGGAAGCTGATGCGGTTCAAGCCTCTCGGCCACAACCTCCACCAGCTCCGGCAGTTCGAGCATCTTCCTGATCAGCGCCAGCTCTGGCCCGCTCGTCAGCAAGGCCACATCCCCGTGGCCGAAATCTATGCCCCTCTGCCTCGCCAGCCGAAGGATGCTGGCAATTCGAGCGTGGGCATACTGGACATAGTAGACGGGGTTGTCCGCTGACTGCTTCTTGGCAAGCTCCAGATCAAAATCCATCTGGCTGTCCGCTGAGCGCGAAAGAAAGACGAAGCGGCAGGCATCCGCCCCCACCTCCTCCACCAGCTCACGCAGAGTGACCATCTCCCCGCTCCGCTTGGAAACCTTCACCTCACTATCGCCCCGTTTCAGCGTGACCATCTGGGTAATGATGACTTCAAGCCTGCTGGGGTCCAGGCCCAGGGCTCGCAACACCGCCTTCATGCGGGGCACATGCCCCTGGTGGTCAGCTCCCCAGATGTCTATCACCTTGTCGAACCTTCGTTCTTCGAACTTGTTATAGTGATAGGCGACGTCGGAGGCGAAGTAAGTTGGGGCACCACTGGCGCGCACCAGCACGTTATCCCTGTCGTCCCCCATCTCCGAGGAAGAAAACCAGACCGCCCCCTCCCTTTCGGTGACATAGCCTCTATCACGCAGCAGGGACATGGCCTTCTGGTACTGTCCGCCCTCGTAGAGACTCCTCTCGCTGAACCAGACGTCAAAATGCACGCCCAAGAGGGCTAGGTCAGACCTGATCGAGTCAAGGACTTTGCTTAGACCAATCTGGCCTATCTCAGCAACCGCGCGGGGCTCCGGTAATCGACAGAAGATGTCTCCCTTCTCAGCTACGATCTCCCTGCTAATCTGCGTGACATACTCACCGTGGTAACCGTCAGGGGGTATCTCAGCAGACAGGCCAAATGCCTGCAAATAGCGTGCATACAATGACCGGTAGAAAGCCTCCATCTGGGTACCAGCATCGTTAACATAGTACTCCTTTTGCACCGAGTAGCCGGCAGCCCGGAGCACATTGGACAGCGTATCCCCCAGAATGGCTCCCCTTCCGTGCCCAACATGGAGCGGTCCGGTTGGGTTTACACTGACGAACTCCAGTTGTACCTTCAGCCCGCCTCCCAGACCGACATTGCCAAACATCTCACCGGCTTCGAGAATGGAATCAACCTGCTGAGCCAGCCAATGGCTGGTCAACGTGAAATTGATGAAACCAGGCCGTGCCACCACTACCTTTTCCACCTCCGGGGTAGGCGGTATGAACCTGGTAATTCTCTCGGCTATCTCCAGGGGATTCAGTCGGGCATTGGCGGCCAGCTTGAGAGGCAAGCTTGAAGCGTAATCACCGTGGGCCGCGTTTTGGGGATGTTCCACGGTAATGTCAGGCAACTCAATCTGCGGTATCATTCCTTCCCGTCGTGCCTCCGCGGCAGCCTGCTCCAGAAGGGTGGTCAACTTGCGTTTCAGCATAACAGCGGAATCAGCGAGGTAGCTAGTGGGGAAGTCTAAGAGTAGGCACCGACAGCTTCCTTCTTCTCTCGGCAAAGGCCCTCTGTACGTCCTCCTTGGCCTTCATGACCGCTACTACCAGGGCCTCCGGCCCGCCATGAACTCCCAGCCCGGGGCCAACCCTGGCCATAATGGGTCCCTTACCCGGAACGAGCGTCTTTACGCGGCTGGCCAGGCTCTCAGCCTCTTCACGATTCGTATTGTGCGCTATGGCGATTTCCTCGGCGGGAAGGTGTTTCTTGACAAACTCGTACAGGCGTTCCATGCCTTTGGAGCGCGTCCGGGCAAGCCCTGCTGGCACCACGATCCCATCTCGGGCAGTTATCATAGGCTTGACCTTGACCATGGCCCCCAGCAGCTTCGATGCTTTGCCCAGCCGCCCTCCCCTCACCGCGTACCTCAGAGTGTCCAGCATGGCAAGCATCCCCATCCTGGATATCGCCTGGCGCGCTGTCTCCAGAACCTCCTCGATGCCAGCACCAAGGCGCGCTTTCTCAGCGGCGGCCATGGCGATAAGACCGAGCCCTATGCTGACCCACTTGGAGTCAACCACCTCAATGCGACAATTGCCGCTGACCTCATGTCTACCCAGCAGAGCGGACTCGTGGACGGCGCTCATCTTGGAGGTAACTACGATGGAGACAATCTCGCTACACTCCTTGGCCAGCCTCTTGTAAGCCGCGCCGAAGTCCCCCGGAGAAGGTGCAGACGTAGTGGGGTGAACCGGATCCTTCCTCAGCCTCTCATAGAATTCATCCGCAGTTATGTCAACTCCATCCCGATAGGTCCTGTCGCCAAAGCGGACATAGGCCGGCACAACGGTTATGCCCAGAGCCTCGGCAATGTCAGGCGGGAGATCGGACGTGCTATCCGTGACTATCTTTACTGTCATTGCCCTTCCAGCGCAGAGACGGCAATCACGTGAGGCCCAACATGCACGCCCACCGCAGGGGCCACCCTGGACATGTAGATCCGCTCCCTGGGAAAGATGCCACCCAGCCGGTCAGCCAACGCCTCGGCCTCGTCAGGAGTGCTGGCGTGTTCCACGGCCAACTCGCCAATGCTAGGAAGGCTCTTGACGAAATCGAACACCCTGTCAATCGCTCTTGCTCGGCTTCGCTCACGACCGTAGGGATGCGTTTCTCCGTCTTTGACCCCGATAATCGGGTTCACTTTCAGCACCGACCCAAGCAACGCCTGTGCCCTCCCAATTCGCCCACCCCTCCTGAGAAACTCCAGAGTGTCGAAACACATGTAGACGTGCGACTTGAGGGCGGCCTCCCTTGCCAGATTCGCCACCTGCTCTAGGCCTGTGCCCTTTCGAGCCTCTTTGGCAGCAGCAATAACCACCAATCCCTCCCCCATGGCCCCGGACATGGAGTCAACCAGCTCAACCCGGCACTTCTTCTTCATCTGCTCCCTGGCCTGGAGGGCCACTTCATACGTGGCGCTCAGCTTCGAAGAAACATGTATCGAAACGATCTCCTCCGTCTCCTCCGCCAACGTGTCGTAGACCTGGGCTATCTCGCCCGGAGCCGGCGTGCTGGTGACAGGCAGACTCCGGTTGGTCACCAGTTTCCTGTAGAACTCATCAGGAGTAAGGTCCACCCCATCGCGGTAGACCTCGCTACCGAAGCGCACATACAGCGGAATAACCACAATCCCCAGTTCCTTGGCCAACACGGGGGGGATATCAGCAGGGCTGTCCGTCACTATTCTGACCACACCAAACCCCCACAATCCTACTCCACGGAAGCGATATAGTGATAATGGGGCTGACCACCGTAGATAAGCTCCACCTCCACGTTTGGGTAATCCCGCTTGATGAGACCCACTACCTTCTCCGCTTCCGAGCGATGGGCACCCTTGCCATAGTAGATGGTGATGAGCTCGCTTTGCTTCATCTCGAGCCCCTGTAACACACGCAACAGGACTTCCTCCGGCGCCTCACCCACAGAAGCCAGCTTGCCGTCAACAAACCCGATAGCCTGCTTGTGCCCTATCTTCACTTTGCCGATGACAGCAGAACGCACCGCCCTGGTCACCTCTATGGTCTTCACTGCCGAACTCGCCTGTTTCATTATGGAGACATTCTCCTTGAGGTCGGCATCATAGTTGAAGGCAAGCAGTGCTGCCACACCTTGGGGAACGGTCTCCGTGGGGATCACCCTCACTTTCTTCCTGGTCAACCCCTGAAGCTGCCTGGCAGTGGGAACGATATTCTTGTTGTTCGGCAACAGAATAACCTTGTCCTGGGCTACCGACTCCACCGCCTCCAGCAGCTCCCGGGTACTGGGGTTCATCGTCTGCCCTCCCTGGACAACGGCGCTGACTCCCAGGCTCTGGAATACCTGGGTCAGGCCATCGCCTGAGACCACTGCCACAGTGGCAACACTCGCTGGAGGCGACTGGCTCTCCACCATCTCTGCAAAGCCTCTGTACTGGTCATCCATGTTCTGGATCTTTATCTCGTGTAGGATGCCGAGACTGCAGCCATACTGAAGCACCTTGCCCGGGTCAAAGGTGTGGATATGGATATGGACCATCTTCTCGTCGCCCACAACTATGAGACACTGCCCTTTATCGGCCAGCCTGCTGCTTATCTTGTCGCGGTCCAGCTTCCTGCGGCCTTCCACGACGAACTCTGTACAATACCCGTACGGCTCCTCCCTCTCCGCAGAAAGCTGCACTATTCTGGAGACGTTAGGTAGCCCGCTGGACATCACCTGAGGCTGCCGATACTGCATCTGCTCCACCTCCCCCCTAAGATACTGGAGCACGCCCTCGAGGACTACGCACAGTCCCTGGCCTCCAGCATCGACAACCCCCGCCTGGCGCAGAACAGGCAAAAGAGAAGGCGTGTTGGCCACCGATTCCTTGGCTGCGGACACCGCAGCATCGACAATGTGGCACAGACTCTCTGTCTGCGCAGAGGCCGTCGTGGCAGCCACGGCAGCATCCCTGGCCACGGTGAGTATGGTACCCTCCACCGGGTGGCTCAGCGCCTTGTAGGCTACCGCCGCGCCCTGAGTCAAACCCGCAGCGAACTCACGGCCGCCAAATGACCCCTTTCCACCCAACTCCTCGGCCAGACCGCGGAAAATCTGCGACAAAATGACCCCGCTGTTGCCACGCGCCCCCATCAGAGCTCCCCGAGCCATGGCCTGAGCCACCTCGCTGGCGTCGCTGTCCGGAGCACGGTACGCCTCCTCTACCGTCGAGCGCAGGGTCAGAAGCATGTTGGTGCCACAATCGCCATCAGGCACCGGAAATACGTTCAGTGCATTGATGTCGGGAACGCTCTTCTCCAACCAAGAGGTAGCAGCGGTAAACATCTCCCGAAGCTCGCGGCCAGTGTACACATCACCCCCCTGGACCTGTTGCATATTTCGGCTTCTCACTGTATTATCGTTGTGGTAATCTTATAGTATACGTAGGCTTTGTCAAGGGCAAGCGGAGGACGATGGCTAAGTGTGATTTGTGTGGCAAGGGGCCTCAGTTCGGGCACAACGTGAGCCATTCCAAGCGCCACACCAACCGCCGGTGGTCTCCCAACATCCACCGCACCACGATACTGGTAGGCGACCAGCAGAAGCGGCTCAAGCTCTGTACGAGGTGCCTGCGCACCCAATACAAGCTGCAGCACTAGTCAACGTCCCCGGGACGGATGCTGTCCCTTATCCGCTGCAGCGCCCTCCGAATTCCCTCCGCCGAGCAAAACACGGCTGCCCCGGCCACCACTACCGTGGCACCTGCTTTCACCACCTTGGGTGCCGTCTCGGCTGTGATCCCCCCGTCAACCTCCAGCTCAGCACCAAGACCCCTCTCATCAAGGCCCTTCCTCACCCTGGCTATCTTGTCCAGGGTCTCCTCGATGAATGGCTGACCCCCGTAGCCAGGATTGACCGTCATCACGAGCACCAGGTCGACCATGGACAGCACCTCGTCAATGGCTGTCAGCGAGGTAGCCGGGTTCAAGGCAACACCTGCCCTCACTCTGTGCTCCTTGATTGTCTGGAGCACGCGATGCAGATGGCGGCACGCCTCGGCATGAACCGTTATGATATCCGCTCCTGCCCCGGCGAACGCCGAAACCTGCCTCAGCGGCTCCTCTATCATCAGGTGCACATCGAGCGGCACCCTGGTCCAGGA